>CAILBQ010000468.1 GCA_903832475.1 uncultured Acidobacteriota bacterium
CCGACATGCAGAAGAAGATCGCTGACCCAAACCTCGCCATTCTCTTCGAAAACTGCTTCCCTAACACCCTCGACACCACCGTCTCCATCGGCAATACTGACGGACATCCCGACACCTACGTTGTCACCGGTGACATCGACGCTATGTGGCTGCGCGACTCCTCCGCCCAGGTCTGGCCCTATTTGTCCTTGCTTAAGCAGGACACGCAATTGCGCGAACTGGTTGAGGGCGTCATCCGCCGCCAGGGGCGCATGATCCGACTCGACCCCTACGCCAACGCCTTCATGCGCAACCCAACCGACAAGCCTCTCAGCTGGGCCGTCGACGACAAAACCAGGCACATCCCCGGCGTGGGCGAGCGCAAATGGGAAATCGACTCCCTCTGCTACCCCATCCGCCTGGCTCACGGATACTGGCGCGCCTCCGGTGACACCAAGCCCTTCGACGCCGAATGGCAGCAGACCGCCTGGACCATCCTCAAAACCTTCCGGGAACAGCAGCGCAAGAACGGCCCCGGCCCCTATTCCTTCCAGCGCTCCTCGCCGATCCCCTCCGACACTGTCCCGCTGGGCGGATTCGGCAATCCCGCCAAGCCCGTCGGACTCATTTTCTCTATGTTCCGCCCCTCCGACGACGCCTGCATCTTCCCCCTCTTCATTCCCGCCAACCTGTTCGCCGCCCATAGCCTGCGCCAGCTGGCGGAAATCGCCAAAGACGTCTACCAGGACGCCCCCCTGCGCTCCGGCTGCCTCGAGCTCGCCACAGAAGTCGAGCAGGCAGTCGTCCGCCACGGCGTCATCGAATCTCCCCACGGCCGCATGTGGGCCTACGAAATCGATGGCTACGGCAACGTCCTCAAAATGGATGACGCCAACACCCCCGGCCTGCTCGGCCTCGCCTACCTTGGCTGCTGCAGCCTGGAAAATCCCACCTACCGCGCCTCCCGCGCCTTCACCTTGAGCGAGGCCAACCCCTATTTCTTCCGCGGCAAGGTCGCCGAGGGCGTCGGAGGCCCGCATATCGGCCTCAATTACGTCTGGCCCATGTCCATCATGTTCCGTGCCTTCACCTCGACCAGCGATGCGGAAATCCGCCAATGCCTGCGCTGGCTGCGCGACACCACCGCCGGCACCGGCTTCATGCATGAGTCGTTCCACTGCGACAACGCCAAGGACTTCACCCGCCCCTGGTTCGCGTGGGCCAACACCCTCTTCGGCGAGCTCATCCTGAAAGTGGCCCAGGAACGTCCCGCTCTGCTGACCGAGCCCCTCGGCCCTAGTTAATGTTCAATGAACACACAGAATGTTCGATATGATCGCAAATATGTCGTAAGTGATCATTTTTCTGGACATTTCAATCACTTTCCCCTAGTGTGATGGCACGCGTGCTCTCGGCATCGCAGGAACCTGGCCGTCCGCTCCCTTCCCTGCCGCGAAATTTGCGCTTGACAAAGCTCCTCGCCGGAGACAGACGTCGTCTGAAACGTTTGCCCGGCGCGCCGCTTTCCGCTCCAATCTGCAGTCTTGCCAGTTGCAACGAATCCAGCGAGGACCCAATGACAAATAAATGGTTGAAATCGATCTGCTCCCTGGCAGCAGCGGTGCTGATCGCTTTGCCCGCGGCGCAGGCCCAGACGGTCACCGGCAACATCACCGGAACCGTAACCGACTCCAGCGGAGCGGTTGTAAGCAACGCTCACGTAGTCGCTCACAATGTTGGCACCGGCGTAGACTCACCTGCGACCACCAACGACACTGGCTTCTACCGCATCCAGTTCCTGCCCGCCGGGCAGTACCAGGTCACGGTGTCGGCTCCTGGATTCAATACCGAGACCGTCCCAGCCTTTGCCCTTGAAGTTCTCCAGGCCCCTACAATCAACGTGAAACTGCAAGTGGGAAGCTCCTCGACGACGGTGGACGTTTCCGGGTCTTCGCCCATTCTGAACACCAGCGACCCCACCTTGAGCGCCACATTCACCGCCAACACCATCACCAATTTTCCGCTGAACGGCCTCGACTTCTCCGCTGTGACGCTGTACGTGCCCGGCGCCGTGAGCACGGCCGGAACCGGCGGCACCACCAGCATTGAGCGCAGCACACCTACTTCACTGATTCGGTCAACCTGAATGGCAACCGCGCCCAGGCGAACAACTACATGCTTGAAGGCATTGACATGAACGAGACCTTCAACAACCTCATCTCCTACAGCCCCGCTCCTGAAGCGCTGGGCGAGATCAAGGTGCTGACGGCCAATTCTCCCATCGACTACGGCAATGTCAACGGCGCGGGCGTGGTCAGCGTGCTCAAGACGGGCACCAACCACTTCCACGGCTCGGCCTACGGGTATGTGCAGGACTACCGCCTCAATGCCAACTCCTGGCAAAACAACAACAATCCTCCAGGGTCGATAGTTCCCGTCAACCCCTACTCCCAGGCCCAATTTGGAGGAACCCTCGGCGGCCCCATCAAGCGCGATAAGCTCTTCTTTTTCGTCGACTATCTTGGCTCACGTAATCATCGCGGCGGCATCGGCACGGCCAGCGTCTTCACCCAGGCCATGCGCAACGGAGACTTCTCCGCACTGCTTGCCCCGGGCCAGCAGACCAAAATTCAGCTCTATGATCCACTGAATGGCTTTGCGCCGTATACCGATGACATGGGAATTCCCATCGTAAACCCGGTAGCGAAATTCCTCTTTGCCAACCCGAGCCTGTATCCGCTGCCAAACGCCGCGCCCACCGACGGACTCGTAGCCAACAACTACCAGGCGCCCACGCGCAGCTTCCACGCCAACAACCAGGGCGACATCAAAATTGAGTACCACCCCTCCACCAAGGATCTCCTCACCGGCTTTTACGCGATGTCAACCGCTTACGACGGATCGACTCCCGTCCTCGCCATCAGCTTCCCCGGCGTGAACCTGTATCCCACCAAGCTTTTCGGCACCAACTGGGTGCACACCTTTTCGCCGGCCCTGATCAACTCCGCGCGTATTGGATTCACCCGCACCGTCTGGGCGCAGAACTTCCCCATCGATCCAACCGGCCAGTTCGGAGATTCAGGTAACGCCAAGGTGGGCATAACCTTCCCCAACCAGTCGTTCGCCGGCTATTCCGGTCAGAGCATCGGCGGAGGCATCTTCGCCGGCGGCAATCCTGTCTACGGCGGCGGCCTGATCGACAATACCTACAGTTACATCGACAATGCCACCTGGCAGCATGGCCGCAATCTGTGGAGCTTCGGCGTGCAGGCTCTCCGCTATCAAAACAACTATCCCACCGCAAACAACAGCGGATACCTGGGATCGCTCAGCTACAACGGCAACTTTACCAAGAGTCCCAATGACGGCAACTCGGGCTACGGCGGCGCCGATTTCCTCCTTGATCGCGTCAGCTCCGCTTCGGTAACCCTGGCCAGCGTCAACGTCGGGCAGCGCCAGTGGCGTGTTGCGGGGTTTGTCGGCGACGACTACAAAGCAACTCCCAAGCTCACGCTCAATGTCGGCGTCCGCTACGAGATCGATGAACCGTGGA
>CAILBQ010000469.1 GCA_903832475.1 uncultured Acidobacteriota bacterium
ACACTCTTTCCCTACACGACGCTCTTCCGATCTATCCATGCCGACACGTAATATCAACCTGACTCCCCAAATGGATAGTTTCGTTGACGAAAAAATCCGAACGGGGCAATACGCCAATGCCAGCGAAGTCCTACGCGCCGGGTTGCGCGCCCTGGAGCAAAGTGAGCTAGAAAACGAAGCCCGGCTGAAGGCGCTCCGTTCCGCCCTTCAGGCAGGCGAAGACAGTGGTATAGCGGAAGGAGCCGTCATCGAGGAAATCCGCGAGCGGATCAGGCGCCGAGCCACTGCCACAGAAAGAGCGTAGAAGCTTGCAGAAGTATCAGCTTTCGCGCCTCGCCCGCTCCGACTTGCTCGCGATCGCCGATTACACCGTCGACCGCTGGGGCATGCAGCAGGCAAACCTCTACATTGAAGGCTTGTTCAAGTGCTTCGAGCAAATTTCAGCGACACCGGCACTAGGTCGACCGTGCGATCAGGTTCGCCGCGGCTACCGTCGTCTCGAGCACCGGAAGCACGTCATCTTCTATCGCGCGGATACAAATTCAGTGTTTATCAACCGCATACTTCATCAGCGCATGCTACCCGGCCCTCAGGTTTTCGAGGATTACTGACTGGCCCTCTTGAAGGCCTGCTATCCCCTCCGCCGCAGCACTTCCTTAAACAACCCTTGGTACTCTCGCGCCGGCTCCTCCCACCCAAAATCCTTCGCCATTCCATTCTTCATCAGCTTTTCCCAGGACGCCTTATCCTGGAATGCCCCTAAAGCCCGATCAACCGCCCCCAGCAGATCCCACGCGTTGTATCCGTAATACTTGAATCCCGTTCCCGCGCTCCCATCCCACTCTTCCACCGTGTCTTCGAGGCCTCCCGTCGCCCGCACCACCGGAACCGTCCCATACTTCATCGCATACAACTGGTTCAGCCCGCACGGCTCATACCGCGACGGCATGAGCAGAATGTCCGCACCCGCAATCACCTTGTGCGTCAGCGCCAGGTCGTACCGGACCAGTACCCCGACCCGCGCTGGATACCGCCCCGCCAGGTCCCTCAGAAAATTCTCGTAAATCGGCTCGCCCGTCCCCGCTGCCACCAGCACGATATCCCGCTTCACCAATTCGTCGCCAATCGTCGCCAGAAAGTCTAGCCCCTTCTGCGTCACGAGGCGCGAAGACAGACCCAACACGGCCGTCGTCTCTGCCACATTTTCGAGACCGAATGCATGCAGCAAATCCCGCCGACACTCCACCTTGCCACTTAGATCTTCTGCCGAATAATGCGCCGAGAGCTTACCATCTCGCTGCGGATCCCACTCCCCATAATCCGCCCCGTTCAAAATCCCCCGCAAATCTCCCGACCGCCGTCTGAAAGTCCCATCCAACCCCATCCCAAACTCCGCCGTCTGCACCTCCGCGGCATACGTCGGACTCACCGTTGTAAGAGCATCGGCATACACCAGGCCGCCCTTCAGAAAATTGAACGTATCATTCTGCTCCACCTTCTCGAACGTGAACACTTCCCACGGAAACAGCAACTTAGGCACCGTATCCGGCGTAAACGCCCCCTGGTATCCGGCGTTGTGTACCGTCAACACCGCCGCCACCTTCTGCAGCAGCGGATCGAAGTAATACACCGTCCGCAGATACACCGCCACCAGCGCCGCCTGCCAGTCATGCAGGTGAAAAATATCCGGAACCCCCAGCAGCTTGCTAGCCTCGATCACCGCCCGGCTGAACAATCCAAACCGCTCCCAATTGTTCGGATACTCCCCCATCCCTGGAGGCCCATACAGCCCCTCCCGGTCAAAAAGCTCGGGGCAATCGATCAGGTAGAACTGCACACCATCTCGCACTCCGCCGTCCACAACGCCGACAAAACGGTTGTAGTTTTCAAAAGGAATGGTGATGGATCGACAAGCATACTTCAAATCCTCCCCCAGCTGCGCCCGCGCCACCCGGTACAACGGCACATACACCGCGACCTTGTGTCCCAGCTTCACCAACTCCGGAGCCAGCTCCGCCACCACATCCGCCAGCCCACCCGTCTTCGCAAACGGCTCACACTCCGAAGCAGCAAAAACGATCTCCATACACAAACTCCCCTCGATCTCTCACAACAACAGCACGCCAGTCACCTGAATCCGCTGCAAGGCCCGCATTCGGACAAATCCCTCGCTGAATCCACGCCCCAGTCTATGATGCGCCTTTCAGAACGCCCGACTCACCCGCCTCTCCGCCCCAAACTCGATTTTGAATCGCACCGTCCCCCGAATCGTCTCATCCCCTATGAGGCCCGAAAGCTCGCTCGCCAACATCCCCGACCACTCACTCGACCCCACACAGTATCCGCTCGACAATCCCATCGGCAACTCCCTCCTTACCGAGCACCGCCGCTTCGCCCTCACCTGCGGAGGCGCCCTTCGCTACCCGCCCGATATTGGCCCGCTCAGCCACATAGAAGACCAGTCCCCCCAGAGCTACCAGGCGCTCCGCCAACTAACCCCCGCCGGTGGCGTCGTAGCCCTCTTTCTTCACCATCCTCCCGCGCTCCCAGAGCATTGGAAATTCGTTCGCGGCGGACTCCTCGACCAGATGGTCCTCGATCCTGCGTCTTTTTCGGCCTCTCCCCAATCCTCTCCGCCCGGCCTCACAATTCGTCAACTCGCCGCCGACGACGTCCCGCAGATGATCGCGCTCGCCACCCTAACCGAGCCCGGCCCGTTCCAGCAACGCACCATCGAGCTAGGCCAGTTCGTGGGAGCGTTCGCGAAGGATCGCCTCATCGCCATGGCCGGCCAGCGTACTCATCTGCCCGAGTACGTTGAAGTCAGCGCCGTCTGCACCCATCCCGACGCGCGCGGCCGGGGACTGGCTCGCCTGCTGATGTCCCGGGTCATCGAAAATATCCTTTCCCGCGAAAAAACCCCCTGCCTGCACTGCTTTTCCGACAATCACGCCGCTATCCGTGTCTATCGCGACCTCGGATTCGTCCTTCGCCGCAATTTTCACCTCTCCGTCCTGCAAAACCAGCCCTGATCTCAGCCATTGCTGCACCCCGCGCCCGCACGGCCCCCGTGCTCTACCATCAACTCTGATGTCCTCTAAATCCAGACTCGGCCAGAACTTCCTCCGCGATCCCCAAGCCGTCCAGCGCGTTATCGCCGCCCTCGGCGACCTCACCAGCCGCACCGTCGTCGAAATCGGCCCCGGCAAAGCCGCCATCACCGAAGGACTGGCCACCCGGGCAGCGCGCCTGATTCCCGTGGAACTAGACCGCGAACTCGCCTGGATCCTCCAGGAGCGCTTCTCTCCCGAAAAGGGCTTCCCTAACGTCACCGTTGCCCGCCAGGACATTCTCGAGTTTGACTTCGCGGCCGCCACCCAGCCCCCCGGTGAACCCCTCCTCGTCGTAGGCAATCTCCCCTACTACATCACTTCGCCCATCCTGCTGAAGCTAGCCGCCAGCGCCGCCTCTATCTCGCGTGCCGTACTCATGGTCCAGCGCGAAGTCGCCGACCGCGTCACCGCCCAGCCCGGCACCCGCGAATACGGCCTGCTCACCGTCACCCTCCAGCTCTACGGCGCCACCGAAGCCCTCTTCACCCTACCCCCCTCTGCCTTCGTCCCCCCGCCCGAAGTCCACTCCACCGTCTTCCGCTGGAACTTCGCCCCTCGTTTCACCGAACTTGCCGTCGAAGAGGCCCCCTTCATCGCTTTCCTCAAGCAATGCTTCGCCCAGAAGCGCAAGACGCTCTCCAACAACCTCCGCGCCGCCCGCATGCCAGCTCAGCAGGTCGCCCAGGCGCTCGAAACCTGCGCCATACCACCCCAAGCCCGCGCCGAGACTCTTCCCCTTACTCAGTTCGCCCAACTCTTTCGAACCTTCCAAAGTTGAACCAGCAAAAAAAGTGCCGACCCTGAACCAGCAATCGGCACTTCGTATTCAAGCTTTCCAAACGGTCCGGTCTTACTTGTGCGACCCACCACCGCCGCCGCCGCCACCGCCGCCGGCATGCCCGCCACCACCACCGCCACCACCAGATGGCATCGATGGAGCGGAATGGCTTGCACCACCACCGCCACCAAACGAAGAGGCCTGATGGCTCGGCGCTGGACTGGAAGGTCGGCTGCCTGCATTATTGCCAGCAGATGGACGATACCCTGGTTGTGCCGTCTGCCCTGGCATCGGAGTTCGGGCTACCGTTCCATATCCTGCACCAGAACCGCCATACACAGGATGTCCCCCCGGAGAGCCAATCACCGGCTGCGTCCGCACCGGGCTCGTCCCGAAAGAAGCACCCGCATGCTCATACGTCGGCCGTGACGCGATTGGCTTGAGCGGTTCAACCGTGTGGCCCGCGATCGTCACCGGTCTTGGCGTTCCGTGCACCGGCCTCGCCGGAAGGGTCGGATCACGGCGATCGACCGGAACCGCCGCCACTCTTGTCAGATGAACCGGAGATCCCGGCCGTATCGGCCGTGGAGTCGGTCGCCGTGGCGGCTTGTACCCTCGCGGACCGCTGCCTACGTTGTAGCCCCATCCGCTCGGATAACCCCACCAAGGATTGCAGCTGCCAAGACCCGTACCGATGTAGCCGCCACCCATACCCGCGTTCCAGCCCCAGCCAATCGTGTCGTAGTAGTTCCACGTCCCGCACTGGAACGGCGCATATCCCCAGTTGTAGCCGGATACCCAGACATATCCATAGCGGGGGTAGTACACCCACCGTCCATATCCGTACGGATCCCAGCTCACGCCCTGGTCCTGCGCATCGTACGGCGACCAGATATAACCCTGTCCAGGCACGTTGTACCAGTTGCCGTTCGAATCCAGCTCGCTCATGCCCATCGCTGGATTGATTCCAGCTCCACTCGTCGCCGCCGTCTTATCAGCCGACGCTGCATTCAGCGCCTGGTCCCGATCCGCATTCCAGCTATCCCATGAATCGGAGTCTATGTTCTCAACCACGCTGTACTTGTCCATGTTGGCCGCGTCCAGCGTCAGGCTCTCGCCGCCGTGCACATCCACCTGCAGGTTGCTGCCCCGCTCCACGTGCACGTTCCCCGAAAACACCGCCATCTGCCCGGGAGGAACATCTTCACTCACCCGCACCACCGAAAAACCGCTCGGCACAAAGGAAGTCCGGTCAAAGCTGACCCGAATCGTGTCTTCTGCCGTACTCGGCTCCAGCTCAAAGTAGGCCAGTCCGCTGTTGAGCACCAACTCCGAGTGCATTGCCGTACCTTCGCGCTGCAGCTTCGCCAGGGTCAACGACGAATTCGGCGAAATGCGCGCCAGGCTTCCATCCTCCAACTGCACTTCCGCCCGGCCGTCGTTGCCGGTAATGATCTGCGAACCTTCAAACAGCGGCAGATTGGTCGTCGCCTGGTCAGCAATCACCGTGCCGTCCTGCACTACCTGCACCTGCCCATCCACGCTGCTCAGCCGCAACGCGCGAGCCCCACCACCTTTCGCCCCTTCGCCGTCATCTCCGGCAGCCAGCAAGTTCAGGGAGGCAATCAGCAAGAGGGCCGCGGTCAGCGCCATGGCTGCACCCGCAAAAGAGCCTCGTCGCAACATCGAACCGCCGTTGCCACCAGGTATTGAATTGACGTTTTTTGATTTATCCATGGGAATCCCCCGCTTACCGCCTCAAGATTGAAGCCTTGAGGAAACCGCGTGACCCTACTGTGACACTTCAGCCTTCAGAAAGTTGCAAATTGTCCCGACAAATTCGAAAGAATTGTAAACCCGTTTCAATTTGTTTGCGTCAACAGCAGGCGGGCCTTCTTCCGAGCCCTCTCAAGCACTTGGTCGTCCGACGCAATCTTGGTCAGGGTTTCGCGAATCGTCCCAACTTCCAGCGCCTCGCCGTCCTTTGAAGCACTCACCAGGTTCTCCATCTCGCGATCGATTCCCAGCCGGTCATGCACCAGCAGCTTTTCCAGACGCGCCCCAAACAACAGAGTCGTCTCCACCGCCATCAGAGAATCGCCCAGCGATTGAATGTCCTTGTCCTTTGAATAATTGAATTCGCACTCCCCGCTGCCCTCCGGCCCCGAATAACTCAACCGCTTCGTCCCCTGAAACGCCACCTTGAGCCGGCTATCGCACGCCATCGCAAACAACTTCCGTCGCCGCGCCGTCGCAAAAATCTGCTCCGTCAGCGCAGGGCTCAACTGAATATCCCTGTGCACCGATCCCGCCTCGATTTGCCTGGACCCCGTGTTCGGTCCAGCCTCCGCCCCCGCACTCTCCGCATTGAATACGCCCGACCCATCAGGATTCACTTTGATCTCCCAATGCGATGGCAAAAGCTGCGCGTTCGTAAACTCCATACGAAACACCGGCGCCTGTTGCGCTCGAATCCTTGTCCCACCTGCGACGACGGCCAGTGACAAAACCGCTGCCGCCCACCATTTCTGCGTCACTGTTGTCATCTCCGTATCTCCTGCAACTGCAAGGTTTGCGCCGTGTGAATATGGCAGATGGCGATCGCCAGTGCATCCGCCGCATCCGGCGGCGACGGCGGCTCCGCCAATCCCAGCAACCGCGCCACCATGAACTGTACCTGCTCTTTCCCCGCTAATCCGTATCCCACCACCGACGACTTGATCTTCAGCGGAGCGTATTCGGCCACCGGTAGTCCCGCTCTAGAAGTCGCCAGCAGCGCCACTCCGCGCACATGTCCCAGCTTCAGGGCTGATTTGGCGTTCACAGAATAGAAAACTTCTTCTACTGCCACAACCTCGGGCTTCCAAAGCTCGATCGCCCCGTTCAGCTCATCAAAAACCTGCTTCAAGCGGTCCGGGAACGTCTTCTGCTTGGGCAGCCGTATCGCCCCGAACGAGCAACAGACCAGCCGTGGATTCCGGCTCATCTCATCCGATTCCACTACCCCGTAGCCGGTTATCTCCGTGCCGCAGTCAATTCCCAAAACCCGCATCTGCGTAAGACTATCGCAGCCCCCACTGCAATGGAACATTTCTCTGCAACTCGGCTTGCCCGCGTCACTCCAAAGTCATCCGTTGCTCCTCCGCGATCAGTCCTTTCCCACCCTGCTGCCTGCGTCTATACTCGGAACGCGCCGTAGATTACGCCACCCTGCCGCCCGAAAAATCGATTTATAGAGGTCCTCCCGATGAACCTGTCGAACTTGTCCCGCCGCGACTTTACCCGCCTCAGCGCTCTCGGCACCCTCGGCGTCGCCGCCCAACTCAGCGACCTCACCTCCCTCGCCGCCCCAACCGGCCAAGTCCAGTCCGGTCCGGTTCCTTCCAGCAAACCGGTCGGCTACGCCATCATCGGCCTCGGCCGCATCGCCGACCACTTCATGGCTGGCTGCCAGGACACCGCAAAATCCCCCCATCCCTCCAAAGTTACCGGCCTGGTCAGCGGACATCCCGAAAAAGCCGCCGCCATCGCCCAGAAATACGGCGTCCCCAAGTCCTCCATCTACACCTACGAAAACATGGACGAGATGCGCAACAACCCCGCCATCGAAGCCGTCTACGTTGCCCTCCCCAACTCCATGCACGCCGAATACTCCGTCCGCTCCGCCAAGGCCGGCAAACACGTCCTCTGCGAAAAGCCCATGGCCACCAGCGTCAAAGACGCCCAGGACATGATTGACGCCTGCAAAGCCGCCAACGTCAAGCTCATGATCGCCTACCGCTGCCATTACGAAACCACCAACCTCGCCGCCGTCAAGCTCATTCGCGACGGCCACCTTGGCCAGATCCAGTCCATCCAGAGCGCCTTCGGCTTCAGCTGCGACCCCGCCGACTGGCGTATGAAAAAAGCCCTCGCCGGCGGCGGCCCCCTGATGGACGTCGGCATTTACAGCCTCAATGCCACCCGCTACCTGACGAACGAAGAGCCCAGCGAGATCGTCGCCTACTCCCACTCCAGCCTCACCGATCCGCGCTTCAAGGAAGTCGAAGAAAACGTCGTCTGGATGACCAAGTTTCCCTCCGGCGCCACCGCCACCTGCAACACCACCTACGGCGCGCAAATGGACGGCTACTTCCGCGTATACGGCTCCAAAGGCTGGCTCGAAGTCAACCCCGCCTTCGTCTACGACGGCCTCCGCCTCAAAGCTGAATACACCGATGATCAGGGAAAGTTCATCCAGCTCGACCAGCCCAACCCGGAAAAAGACCCAATCCACTTCACAAACGAAGCCAATCACTTCTCTACCTGCGTCCGCGAAAACAGAACTCCGCAATCCCCCGGCGAAGAAGGCCTCAAAGACATGACCTACCTCCGCCAGATCTACCACTCCGCCGGCCTCAACAACCTGTAAGTCTTCGGGGACTGCAGGCGGTTTTCCAACCACGGAGAATCGCTTGCGCCCTGTCGGAGACTAGGCAAGCGTCGGGCGCACTTTTGAACCTGGTCAAAAATATCTTGACGGGAGATCTTTGCGGGCGCATGATTTGACCATGGTCAAAAATAAGCAATCTCTGAACAGGCAGTCAAGCCCGTCTGCCAGAAGGGCACGACGCCCATGATTCGAATTGAAGAGTCTACAACCATTGAAGCCCCCATCCAACGTTGCTTCGACCTGTCCCGTAGTGTCGAAGTGCATCTACTATCCAACATTCATTCTGGAGAACAAGCGCTGGCAGTCGGAGGTGTAACCTCTGGCCTTCTCGGCCTCTTCGAAGAAGTCACCTGGCGTGCCAAACACTTCGGCACCTGGCACAACCTGACCAGCCAGGTCACCGCGATGGAACCGCCCTGCTACTTCCAGGTCACAATGGCTCGCGGAATCTTCCGCTCCATGCAGGCGGATCACTTATTCGAGAGTCTGGGAGCCGGCAAGACCGAGATGAAAGACGTTTTCGTGATTTCCGCTCCGTTACCGCTTCTCGGTCCGCTTGCCGAAGTTCTTTTCCTGCGACGATACATGCTCGCTCTCCTACGTGAACGCAATGCTGTCATCAAGCGCGTCGCTGAGTCTTCGGAGTGGAAACAATACCTGCCGGATACTTCGCGGCGGATCGAGGACGCTGCCCAATGAAAATCGTTATCGCTGGAGGCACAGGGCAGGTCGGAACTATCCTCGCTCGCCACTTTCACCAGAATGGGCACAATGTGGTCGTTCTCAGTCGTAACTTGAGAGAGATGCCTTGGCGCGCAGTCTACTGGGATGGCTGCAAGTTGGGTCCGTGGCTCGATGAACTCAAACGCAGCGACGTTCTAATCAACTTGGCAGGTAGAAGCGTTAACTGCCGTTACTCGCAAACAAGTCGTAGGGCGATTCTTAATTCGCGGGTGCTCTCTACGCAAGTTTTGCATCAGGCGATTGCCCAGATCGAATACCCGCCTGCAGTCTGGCTCAATGCGAGCACTGCAACCATTTACCGCCACGCTCTTGACCGGCCAATGGATGAAGAGAGCGGAGAACTTGGCGGAAATGAGGCAGGAGAGCCCGACACCTGGAAATTTTCAATCCAGGTTGCAAAGGCTTGGGAAGAGTCTTTCTTCTCCACCTCAACTCCTGGAACCAGAAAGGTTGCCCTGCGGAGCGCCATGACCTTCAGCCCTGATCGAGGCGGCGTCTTCGATGTCTTTCTGCGGCTTGTTCGTCTCGGTCTCGGTGGCACCACCTTGCCTGGCACGCAATTTGTCTCTTGGATTCATGAAGTCGACTTCATTCGGTCTGTTGAGTTCCTCATCGCCAGGCAAGAGATTTCAGGAACCGTAAACCTGGCCTCCCCCTTGCCACTGCCCAATCGCGAATTCCTTGGTGTGCTTCGAAAGGCCTGGGGCACGCGCTTCGGCGTCCCGACCGCAAACTGGATGCTGGAGATGGGTACTTTCCTGCTGCGCACCGAATCTGAACTCGTCCTCAAGAGTCGCCAGGTAATTCCGGGCCGTCTGCTGGACGCAGGCTTTGAGTTTCGATATCCCAAGTGGGATCAGGCCGCAGAGGAATTGGTTCTTCGATGGCGACATTTCAAAACTTAGAGTCTCTTTTCAGCAGATTCTAAGGGCGTGAGCTGCTGAACACTGTTGCGGCGCAGCATGGATTGCGTCAGATTCAGCCAATCCGCGCGACCTCGTTTTGACTCCGCCGAATTCGTCCTGCCTAGGCATGTGCATTCAGAAACTAACCTTCTTCTTCGGAAACCAGGTCAACTGCACCGTAGTCGTCGTCACACCTTGCTTGCCGGTCTGATAAATCGGCGCCAGGTACTGCTCGTAGTTGAAATTGGCATTCAACTCCAGATCGTTCCCCAGCCGCTTCACCACCTGCGCGCCCACATCATTGATGGTCGTCCCGCCGGGGATGAAGTCGTGTGCCGCCTTCTGCCGCCGCCAGTTCGCCGTGATCCACTCATTCCCGCTCAGATGCCAGGTCACCCACGCCTGACCACCCTTGGCTTCGCGCCCCATCCAGTCGCCGAAGATCTGACCATTGTTCGTGTAACCTTCAGGAACTTCAGCTTCGTAGTACGTGAATTGCCCGCGACTACTTCTCGTGGTCGACTGATCATCCATCGCCGCCTCTACCCGAAAATCGAGCTTGGGTATTCCAGGTACATGCGATAAGTACAAGCCCGGACGCACATCCGCCCGCCGCGGCGCTGAGATTGGCGACACATCGTCATGCGCCTCCGAATCTGTATAGAACGTCAGCCAATGCTGCAGCCGTGGCAGACGCCACGTCATGTCAAACGCCCCAAACCGCGCTCCCGGATCGTTGCGCGAAAACTTCACCGCTGCTGTCGTTCCCGAAAAGCTGAAAAAGCTTTTGAGGAACGAATGAATGGTGATCGGCACATGACCCTTGCCGCCCCAGATCACCGTCCGCTCAAACCCAAATTCGAGGTCCGGCGTCGGCTTGAAACTAAGCTTCTCTGCATGCACCCACGGGTCGCGAAAGTCCGTGTGCCCCTTCAACGAACCCACCAGAAACTGATAGCGAAATGGTCCCGTCAGCCTCGACAGACCCGGTATCCTCAGCGGCTCCGTGCGATCGATGCGAAACGAATAAATGTTCTCCGCGTTGTTCGAATACGCATACGCACCCCCCTTTCCCGGACCCCACCACGCGTCCTGCTTGCCAAAAGAAAAGTTATGCCCCAGCACCTGCGCCGATACATATCCCTCCATCAGCCGCATGCGGTTGCGGCTGTCGATCGGTCCAAGCGGAATCGTCGTCTGGCTGGGAAACGTCAGATAGGGAATATTATCCACAGTCGACAGTTCATCAAACAAAGCCGCCGAATAGCCCGCCGCTGAACCGGCATGTTGATACTCACCACGACCGTACAGCGTGAAGATGCCAGCCGTGGCGTATCCGCTCACTCCTGAATAATTGTCGAAGCCATTCTGGTAGGGCCGCCCGTAATCATTCGTGATCGACTCACCCAGGTGCCAGCTGTCCTGCAGCGGAGTTCCCGTAATTCCCCGTCCCACCTCATACGCCGACTCGATCTTCACCTGACCGCGATGCCCCAGGCAGGGCCCTTCCGCGTCCTGGTTCAACTGGTGCCACAGCGCGTCGTAGAGATCCTGCGCCTCGTCGGTCGCCGCCCCTTCAGGTGCATCCTCCAACTGCGCCGACGTGTCTTCCAGCATCGCGATCACAGCGTCGCGCGTCCACGGCCGAATCCCTAGAAACGCTCGGTCCGCATACCCCAGTGAATACAGCCGCGTAAGCCCGTCATACATCCAGCTATCCATTGGGATGTAAGGCGACCCCATCGTCCGCGTCTGACAGGGCGCTACCGGCCGTCCCATATCTCGCGCTGTCCCCGCCATCACTCCTGCAACCGGTGCTGGTGCTGCTGCAACCGTCGCGCCAGGCGTCGCGGACCAGGCCGCCGCGATTCCCAGTGAAAAAACCGTACCTGCAAGTACTCCTACCCTGCAGATCGTCCAGGCGTGCGACCGGCCAACCGTCATGCTCATTCCCTCACTCTACTCAACCCCGCCAAACAGGGTCAATGCAAAGAGACCCTCCCCACGGGAAGGGCCTCACTCACTCAGATGCACAATTCATCTATCAGTAATTCAATAACTTGGTCGCCGCATCCACTATTTTCTCAACCGACGGCAGGTAGAACTTCTCCAGTGGCGCCGAGAACGGAATCGCCGGCACATCCGGTGCCGTCAACCGCACAATCGGAGCATCCAGGCAATCGAATGCTTGTTCCGCCGCGATCGCCGCAATCTCCGCGCCAATCCCCAGCGTCTTATGATCTTCGTGAACAATCAGCATCCGCCCCGTCTTGGCTAGCGATTCCAAGAACGTGTCCTTGTCCAGCGGATTCAGCACCCTCAGATCGACAACCTCGATCTCCGCCCCCGTCTCCGCATGCATCTTCTCCGCCGCCTGCAGCGAGAGCTGCAGCGTCCAGCCATACGTCACCAGCGTCAGGTCCTTGCCCTCGCGCCGCACCGCAGCTTTGAACAGATCGGTAACAAAATCATCCCCGTCCGGCAAATCTTCCTTGATCGACCGATACAGTTTCTTGTGCTCGAAGTAAATCACCGGATCGTCCTGCCGTATCGCCGCTTTCAACATCCCTTTGGCATCGGCCACCGTCCCCGGAGCCACCACCACCAGTCCCGGCTCATGCGCAAACCATGTCGTATTCGTCTGCGAGTGATAGAGGCCCCCGCCCACGCCGCCGCCATAGCAAACCCGCAGCGTCAGCGGACAGGTCTGCGTCCCGCCCGACCGATAGCGCAACTTCGCCGCCTGCTGCGTCAGCGCGTCCATGGCCGGCGTAATGAAGTCCGAAAACTGGATCTCCGGCACCGGCTTCAATCCCGCCATCGCCGCCCCAATCGCCGCCGACACAATCACGCCCTCAGCCAGCGGAGAATCAATCACCCGCTCCGCCCCAAACTCCTCATACAACCCCTTCGTCGCCTTGAAGACCCCACCCTCAACGCCCACATCCTCGCCAATGATGAACACGCGCTCATCCCGCCGCATCTCTTCCCGCAGCGCCTCGGTAATCGCGCTGATATAAGTCACAAGTGCCATCTGGATAACGTCCTTCGTTTACGCTGATGTTGGACAGCGTCCTGTAGAAGGGCACGACTTTAGTCGTGCCGCCAATGCCTACACAATGAGATGGGCTTTAGCCCCTGCCAATTCTCTAGCCGCAAGATCCAAGAAAAACCTGAAATTTCCACGCGCCATCGGCCTGCCCAAAAATTGCTTAGTATTCCGGCTCGTACACCTTCGGCTCCAGCACACGCTCCCGAATGCTGAACGAATACACATGATCCAGCGCCTCAACTCCCTGCGGCAGCGCGCTCTGCTCGGCAATCTCAATCGCCGCGTCCAGCTCCTTGTTAAAGCCGTCCACAATCCCCTGCTTCCACTCCGCCGAAAACAGCCCTTTACCCATCAGATACCGCTCCATCCCCGCAATGGGATCCTTCGCCTTCCACCGCTCCACTTCCTCAGGATCCCGATACTTCGCCGGATCGATCTCCGAATGCCCGTACCAGCGATATGTCTTGCACTCAATCAGCGTCGGACCCTGCCCTCTTCGCGCTCGCGCAATAGCCTCCTGCGCCACACGATACACCGCCACTACATCGTTGCCATCGACCGTAATCCCGGGAAACCCATACGCCGCCGCCTTCACACTGATATCCGGCACCTTGGTCTGAAACTGCAAATTTACGCTCTCCGCCCAGAGATTGTTCTGGCACACAAACACAATGGGCAGATCATGCACCCCGGCAAAGTTCAGCGCCTCATGCCAGAATCCGAGCGACGTCGAACCATCCCCTGAATACGCCACCGCAATGTTGTCGTTCTTCTTCATCTTGTTGGCCAGCGCAACGCCCGTCGCAATATTCAACTGCGCCGCAATCGTCGATGCCGGCGTAATCACGTTCAGCGGAGCATACCCAAAATGCGCCGGCGAGCTTCTCCCCTTGTCCGGCGAATTCTCCCGCGCAAACAAGTGACAGAACATCTTGTCCAGCGGCGCTCCCTTGATGAACCCCGTGATGAAATCCCGGTGCGACGGCCCAATCGTGTCCTCCACGCGCAGGTCGATCGCCGTCCCCACCGCCGCCGCTTCCTGACCCACCGCAGCATAATAGTTGCCCGTAAACTTGCTCTGCTTGAACAGGACACGCGCCCGCTCCTCCAGCGTCCGGCACTTGATCATCGTCGCATACAGCTGCTTCAGCTTGTCATTGCTGATCAGCGGACTTCCATTGGTCGGCGCAGCCGCGTCAACAATCTCTTTCACCTTCGTTGCCATAAGCAGGAGACCTCGGTTCCTTCATTGTAAAAGCTCGATATAGAGCAGAGTGTATTCAACAATACAGGGATCGCCGGCCTCGGTTGTCCCCCCATCCCGGGTTCTGTAC
>CAILBQ010000470.1 GCA_903832475.1 uncultured Acidobacteriota bacterium
CTCCACCCATTTGGCCAGCCGGCCTTTTACCTGGACCAGATCTTCGACAAGCAGGTCCGGGCGGGAAGCCTTGTCCAGGGTGAAAACCAGCAGTCCCACGCCGCGCAAAACCCCACACAGAGCACGAGCCAATTCGGGCTTGAGGTGATGAAAGTCGATGCGGTCGCCGGAAAAGCTGCGGGTCACTGCACCATTGGACGTAATCATGGGCGCATCCGCTCGCAGGCCGACGTCTTCGAGCAGGGGTGCCGTGAAGGCCTGGCGCCGCCCGGTGGCGATGGCGATCACGATGCCGGCGGCCTGGGCTTCGCGCAGGGCGCGCTGGTTTCGCTCGCTCACCACGGTGGAGAAATCCGGCAGGAGCGTGCCATCCATGTCGATGGCGATGAGGCGAGCCGGTCCAATGGAGACGGGGGGAGATTCCAGCAGGGAAGTGTCCATGACTCAAGTTTACCTGCTGATTGGCTTTTCGATGTTGAAGAGCGCTGGGCAAGAGAGCCGGTGTCCATCCCGGGGCGGTGTAGTCTTTTTGGATGAGCGACTTGAAGATTTTGATTTGCCGGGAGTGCCATGCGGAGGTCACGGCGTCGACGGCGTTCGAATCCTGTCCGGCGTGTGGAGGGGGGCTGGTTGCCTTGCCGGGCGGGGATCTGGCGGGGTCTGGCGCGCCGCCCCGGGTTGCGGATCATCGCGGGATCCTACTGCCGAGGCGCCATGCGGTGGGCGGGGTCATTACTCCGCGATAAGACAATCCACCAAAACGGGGTGTGCCGCAGCAGGGAGACACTTTCCCCCACCTCGATCGGGCACACCCCTTGTCGCCAGTCCGGCGAAAGCTCTTACTCTGATGGCTTGGCCGTTTCGGGAGCAGCAGCGCCACCCTTGGAGAGCGAGCGCACGTAAATGACCAGGTTCCAGAGCTCTTCTGTCTTGGCGCGGCCTTCTTCGCCGGGCATCTTGCCTTTGCCCTTCACAATCAGCTCATAGATCTGTTGATCGGTCTGGGAAGCGAGAGTGGCTGGGTTGGACAGATCGGACATGGTCAAGCCCATGTCTTTGGCGAGATCAGTCTTGCCGTCGCCTTTGTCGCCATGGCACATCTGGCAGTCGTAGCCGTACTGCTTCTTGGCGCGGGCTTGGGATTCGGGGGTAGGCTTCACCGGATTCTTGACGTTGGGCATGGCATTGGGCGCAGGCGTTGGAGCCGGCATCGCGGCGGGCGCGGGAGCCGGGGTGGTTGCAGGTTCCTGCAGGAACCGCAGGCCTCCCGGGCTTGACAATCCAAAAGCGACCATCGCGGAAACAATCAGCATTGGTTTCAACATAGAGCCTCCCGGAAGTGGATGGTTTGGGTACGCATCTCACACCCGTTTCAATCCAGGCAGGATTGTAGACCTAATTTTCAAGGTGCGGACGTGATCTTTATCACTCGGGCTGGGGCGCGGGTTGAGGGAAGCAACAGTGCGAAGAACTTAGTAAGGATATGGAGGACTGCGTCGGCCTAATTGGTGACGAGACCCTCGGCCACGGCGAGGCGGGCCTGCCGTTCGTCGAAGGTCCAGAAGCGGTCGGCTTTCAGTTCGAGGGCGGCTGCGACGTGCAGCGAGTCGAGGGTGCGGACGCCGAGTCTGGGCCCGTGTCGCTTGGCCGAATCGACACAGGCGGAAAACCCCGGATTGGGAAATGGGGTCATGACCCAGACGCCGGTGTGGCAATCCTGTTCGAAATCCGCGTAGGTAGCTTGAGCATGGGCTTCTGAGATTCTCCCGCGAAACGCCCACTGAAAAATCGCGTTTGCGATCTCGGCTTGGTGGAAAGGGGTGACAAGGACGACCGGCTTGGATGCGAGGCGCTGCTCAGCTTCAAACGAATGTTGATCGCTCAGGTAGCAGGAAAAGAGAAAGCTTGTGTCTGGGTAGAGGATCAATACCGGCTTTCCTTGCGCGCTTCCAACACTCCGTTCTCCTCGAATACTAGATCGCCAAAGATGCGCTTGCGTCGAGCTTCAAAGTCGGGCCATTCCACGGAGGGTTGGGGTGTTGCTTCCGGCACGATCTTGGCCAGTACCGTGTCGCGTTCGCGGAGTTCGACCGTTTCGCCGGCCTTGAGCCAGGCTTTGAGCTGGCGGGTGTCGCGAAGTTGGCGGAGGTTCACGGAGGGCATACGTCCAATGTGTCACAACGGTGTGTCACAAGTCAAAGCTACTCAATCAACCTGCTGGAACGGCCTACTCGTAACGGAGGGCTTCGGCGGGAAGAATGCGAGCGGCCGTCGAAGAAGGGTAGAGAGTGGCCAGCAAGGATATGCCGATAGAAACTGCTCCGACCAGGACGCCATCCTGCCATTCCGGCGCGAAGGGAAGGGTGTCGATGCTGTAGACGGCGGCGGAGAGGGCGAAGTGGTAGTGGGCTCCGGCCCAGCAGCCGAGGTAGCCGAGGATCAGGCCGGCGGCGGTTCCGAGGACGCTGATGAGCAGGCCTTGCAGCAGGAAGATGCGGCGGACCTGGCCGGGGAGGACACCGAAGCTCATCATGACGGCAACGTCGCGCGTCTTCTCCATCACCATCATGGTAAGGGCGATGAGGATATTGAGGGCGGCGACCAGGACGATAAGGCCAATGATGATGAAGGTGACGGTCTTTTCGAGGGCCAGGGCGCGGAAGAGTTCGCGATTGGTTTCGATCCAGTTGGTGGTTTCGAAGCCCTTGCCGGCGGCCTGCTCGATTTCGCGGCCAATCTCCTGCGCCTTATATAAGTCGTCGATGCGGAAGCTGATGATGGAGATGAGGTCGGGTTCGCTGAACAGCCTTTGGGCATCCGCCAGGCGCAGGAAGGCCATGGCGGAGTCGTACTGGTAGAAGCCGGAGTGGAAAATGCCGGCGACGCGAAAGCGCTGGTAGCGGGGTGTGACGCCGAGAGGGGTCAGTTCGCCCTGCGGGCTGGTGACAAGGACGGAGTCGCCGACAGTGGCCCCGATGGTTTCGGCAAGGTCGCTGCCCAGGACCATGGGGGGAAGCGCAGCGTCGGGGGAGTCGACGGTGCTGGCGCCCCCGGCGAAGCTGGGAGACAGATCGGCGGCCGAGCCGGAGGTGATGAAGCCGAGCAGATCGCTTACCTTGCGCTCCTGGTCAGGGAGGATGCCTTTGATCAGAGCATAGCCTGCGCGGGAGCTGCGCGATACCAGCACCTGACCATACATGCCGGGAGCGGCTGCGGTGACGTGGGGCAAATGGCTGAGGCGCGCGAGCAAGGGCTGCCAGTCGCGCATGCCGTCGCCCTTGGTCTTGATGAGGTCGACGTGGGCAGTGCTGCCGAGCAGGCGATCCTGCAAATCGCGCTTCATGCCGTTAGTGACAGCGAGGGCAATGATCAGGGCGGCGACTCCGGCAGCCACGCCGGCGACGGAGATCAGGGTGATGAGGCCGATGACCGCCTGGCGGCGCTTGGCCCTGAGGTAGCGCATGGCGATGTAGAGCTCAAAGCGCATCAGGCGGCCTACTTCTTGACTGGCAGCGGCGCCTTCGCGGGCTGCGAGGTGGCCGCGGGAGCCTGCACGATCACTTTGCCGGTGGCCATGTTGTCATGGCGATCGTAGGCGCGGACGGTGATGAGGTGTTCGATGGCTTGACTGCTTTCAGCGGGCTGTTCTTCGGTGGAGTCGTCGCTGTGCCGGCGGAGAGGAACAACCACGGAATAGTGCTCTTCGCGAGAGTCGGACAGCTTACCCAGCGGCTCAATATACTGCCAGGGTCCGGCATCCACGGAATATTCAGCCTTGATGATGGGAGAGCTTTCATCCTTGGCGACGAAGGAAATGCGGACGCTGAGGTCTTTGTCGCAGGGTGCTGATTTGCATTCGGAGACTTTGGGAACTTCTGCCCTGAGGCCCGAGATAGCGGGAGGCGTGGTGTCGAGTTCGAAGCGTTCGCTGGTCAGCTCGCCGGTCAGGGCATCGCTTGGAGAGTGCGAGGGTGCGTCGCTGGCGACAACGCGCACGTGATATCCGCCGTCGGGAAGGGAAGCGCCGTCAAAGCTGTAGACCTTCTCGGTGAGGTTCTTTTTGAGAGGACGCCAGACGGTCTCGCCGTCGCCGCGAATGTAGAGATCAAACTTGAGGTCGTCGCCGTTGTCGTCGTGGGCGGTCCAGCGGACGGTGACGGCGGTGCGGTCTTTCTGGGCCTGAATAGGAGTGGTAGCGGCGCCGGCGTTGGGATCGAAGGCAATTCCGCCGTTCTGGCCGGCGTTGGGGAAGGCGATGGTGACGGTGGGCGCCTGGCCGGGCTGCTGCGGCTGGGGAGTGAAGCGGGCGCCGGGGACAACGATCAGGTCATCGACGGCGGGCGCCGCGTTGATGGCGAGGAAGTTGACGCCAATTCCCGAGACTTCGCTGTCTGTGCCGGCGAGGGTCACTTTCCATTGCAGATAGCGGCCGGGGGGCGACGCGACCTTGCCGTTGGTGGCGGGCTGCCAGATACTCCAACCCCAGTTCACTTCGTTGCGGACGGGTTGTTCGACGTTACCGGAACGCGTGGAGAGTTCGTAGCCGTGTGAGCCGGGGTCGACTTCGACGCGTCCCCAGTGGGCGTCCGCGCCAGCGTCGAGCACGTCGCTGGCGTAGGTATGGTCGGACGGGCTGGAGGGTTCTTTGCTGAGCCGGTAGAGCTTGCCGGTATTGGCGGTGCCGATCAGCCAGCCTTCGGCGGTCGGCGCCATGGAGACCGCCTGCTGCGCTTCAAGATGGGCGACGTCGCTGAAACTACCGTCGGTATGGATGGTAAAGATGCGGCCGCGATTGCCGGTAAGAGCGGTGATGCCTTCGTCGGCCGCCGCCAGCTTGTAGACGATGTCGTCCTTGCCCGACCAGAGTTTGCGCGGAGCTTCATACGTCTTGAGCGCGAAGATTTCGGTTCCTTCAGGAAGAGCGGTGCTGGCATTGGCGGCCTGCACGGAACCTGGCTGCACGAAGCTGATGGTGATGCTGCTCATGCCCTGCTGCACGGAGAGAGGCGGCAATGGATTGTGGCTCTTGTCGCCCACGTCTGCCTCGTAAATGGTGTTGTCTGCGCCCACGGCGAGGGCGGTGACTTCGCGGCGGGGAGCGCTGAAGAGCACGTAGCCGCGGCCTTCGGGGCTGATGCGGTAGACGAGGCCGGAGCCGTCGGTGCCGGCGAGCAGGTTGCCGTACGTATCCCAGGCGAGGACGCGGATGTGTTGCTCGTCCGATTTGAAGAATGTTTCGGCGGCGGGCTGCTTGTCTGCAACATTGATGCGGTAGACGGCGCCCGGGCCGCCTGCGGCGATGTAGAGCTTGCCGGCTTTGTCGAAGGTCAGGTCCCAGAGGTAGCGCGACTTGTTTTCAGCTTTTCCCTCGGACTTTGCTTCTGGCTTGGCGGTGTCGGCGGCTGTTTTCTTTTCAGCCATCTCTGCTTTTTCCAAGTCGAAAACGACTTCCGCAGTGGTTTCGTCGACGGGCTTGGCGGCGTCTGGCTTGATGCGGTAGACCTTGCCGTCAGGAATGGTGGCTGCGTAGAGGTTTCCATCGGGCCCCAGAACGAGCGCTTGCACCGCCAGCGCCTTGGTCTCGAAGAGCTTTTCCTGCTTGTAGGCGCCTTTGCCGTCCGGGGTGAGGCGCAGGACAGTTGCCGGTGAGCCGGTGCCGACGAAGATGGGGCTGGAAGCATCTTTGCCGGCGGCGATGGCCCATACGAAGGTCGAGGGGGTGGTCAGCAGATCCTTGGCGACGGGGCCGATGCGCAGCTTGCCATCGCTGGTGATCTGCACGCCTTGCGGCGTTCCTTTTTCGAATTCTTCAAAGCGCGATTGCGTCCAGAGTTTTGTTCCCTGGGAGTGAGTCGGTGCGCTGCAGGCGAGGATCAAGCCGGTGACAAGCAGGCAGGACTGTCGGCAGGCGATAACCGATAAAGAATTCCGAAAGGGACGAATACACGATAGCTTCATGCTGAGGCTGAGTTTACTAGAAGGAGCTTGCGGTCTAGTTGGCAAGGACGGCGCGGTAGCGGACCTTGTTGTTTCGCACCTTGTCGATGGCTTCGTTGACGTGCGACATGGGAAAGCTTTCGATCTGCGCTTTGATGCCGTGGCGGGCGGCGACATCCATCATTTCGCGCAGGCGGTGCGGGCTGCCGATGGGGGTGCCGCTGATGCTGCGTACGCCGGAGATGAGGGGGAAGGCGTGGATGGCGAGGGGCGAGGGCGGAACGCCGACGAGGCAGAGTGTGCCGGTGGGGCGAAGCGCGTGAATGAAAGACATCCAATCCAGGTCAGCGTTCACGGTGGTCATGATGAAGTCGAAAGTGCCGACTAATTCGCGCATGGCTCTGGGTTCGCGGGTGTTGACGAAGTGATGAGCGCCCAGGGCGCGGGCTTCTTCCTCTTTGGCGGCGGAAGTTGAGAAGGCTGTGACTTCCGCGCCGAAGACCCGAGCGAACTGGAGCGCCATGTGGCCCAGGCCACCGATGCCGACGATGCCGACACGGGAAGTGGGATTGATGCCATGCTGGCGCAGCGGATTGTAGACGGTGATGCCTCCGCAGAGCAGAGGGGCGGTGTGCTCGCTGGACAGAGCGTCGGGAATAGGAATGGCGAAGCGGGCGTTGACTCGGACGGCTTCGGCAAAGCCGCCGTGGCGGCGCACGCAAGTTGCTTCGGCGGAAGGGCAGAGGTTTTCCATGCCCTGGGTGCACCACTCGCAGAGGCCGCAGGAATTCGACTGCCAGCCTACGCCGACGCGCTGACCGATGGACAGGGACCGAACGTCCGAGCCAACGGCGGTAACTTTGCCGATGATTTCATGGCCGGGAATGAAGGGATATTCGCTGATGCCCCAGTCGTTGGCGATGAGGTGCAGGTCGCTGTGGCAGACGGCGCAATGGGAGATGCGGATTTCGACTTCCTGGGCCAGAAGCAGGCCAGCGTCGTAGCGAAAGGGAAGAAGTTCGGCACCGGCTGCGTGGGCTGCGAGTCCTAAGATATGCGTCATTGTTTACCTTCGTGCCTGGAAAGAGCCGCGCAGGCGCAGAGCTGTTTGTGGCTCCAGGGTTGCGTTACTTTCCGATCCCGCGTTGACTGTGGAGCGAGGGAACTGGCCGCCGTCGCAAGCCACCCTCCTCAAGGCAATCAGTGTAACCCGCCCCCACCTTCGACACGCAGGTTGAGCAACTGCTGGCCGTTGAGCACGCCCCCGGCGGGGGCATCGGCGGCGACCGATAGGGATTCGCCGTTCAGGCCGACGTCGGCGGAGCCACGCTCCGACTCGAGGGTGTTGGCCATGGAGAGCGGGAGGCTTTCGAGGGTGCGGCCATCGACGGAGGCTTGCGATTCTGGCAGGAGCAGGCTGACATAGAGCCGGTCGGCGCTGTGCATGCCGCGCAGGCGGGCTGCTGCTGCGGTTTCGCCGAGGGGGTGAGTGGCGGCGCGCGCCGCATCGAGGGTGCGGTCCAAGGCAGATGCGCTGCCGACCATCAACCGCAGCGTCCCGGGCTGGAGCCGAGAGGGAAGGGTGAAGGGGATGCGGAGGTTGCGAGCGGGCTGTTCCCAGGGACGGAGGGTGGCTTCGACGACGACCGTGTCGCCGGCATGCACAATGCTCGAGGAAATCAGGCGGACGCTTTCGAGATCGACGCGGAGGTCTTCCGGGATCACTTCGACGTGGAGGCGAACGCTCTGCATTGGTTCCTCGCGGGTTTCGTTCATATAGAGGCGGGTGAAGGCATCGCCCACGCCGAGCGCTGCAGCCAGTTGCGCGGCGGTTGCTTCTCCCGGGGTGCCCCAGGCGTCGATGGGAACGGGAGGGCGGCCACGAACGGTAATTTCGCCAGTGACGTGATAGCTGTTGCGGGCGCTGCTCTGGTTGGTCTGGAGAAGGGTCTGGTAGACGGAGACCAGCACGGCCGAGGGGGTCAGCGAGGGCAGGTCGACGACTTCGATTTTGCGCTCGACGCGCTTGTGCGGTTTGGCTCCCGCTTCATCGACGCCGATGTCGACCGGGATCATGCGCGCGGCGTCGCCAAGTACCCCGCCGATGGCAGCGTCGCGATCTTCGGTGAAGGCGCCGATGGTGCGGCCGGTGTTGACGATTTTGAAGGCGTTGAGAGGCGAGGCCAGCGTGGCGACCACCTCGGTGCTGGTCATGGGCAGCGAAACAGGCCCGGCCTGGAGGACGGGATGGCCGCAGGCCAGCAACTGCTTTGGGTCGACGTAGGTCACGGTGCAGGTGGCGGCAATTTCGAGGTCTCCGCGGACCAATTCGAGGCTGACGGCGGAGCCAGGGACGATGGGGCCGAAGTCGGCATCCTCAGAAGAGCCGCCCACTCCGGCGCCGCCCGCGGAGATCATCTCCAGCCCGGTTCCGGCCATTTGCTGCTTCCAGACGCGGATCGCTTCCGGCTCGAATCCGCTCATGAGGAGCGGGGTTTCCATTGCGGAGAAGGTGGTGCCGCTGTCGGGCTGATTCAGACTCTGGGAAGATCCCACATCTGTCCGCAGACTCGCGGACAGATATGGGGTACCCCGGTCTTCTTTCTGTGAATCTGTGTGGTCTGTCGTGCTGGCGGTGAAGTGCGGGGATTCTGTTTCTCCCAGGGCGGGCAAGTCGCGGACTTCGAGCATCTGCTCGATGGGGGTGATGCCGGCGATCGGCTCTTTGCTGAACTGGCCGATCCGGTAGGAGAGCGCGCCGGCCAGTTTGCCGTCAATGTAGACTGGGCTGCCGCTCATGCCGGCGACGACGCCGGTGTATTCCGGCTTGGCGCCATGCAGGCGGGCGAGGATGAGGTCGCGGCCGGGGCCTCGCGCGCCGTGCAGGACGCCCAGGATTTCCACGTCCATCGGCTCGGGTTTGGTTCCTTCAAAGACAGTCCAGGCCGTTCCCGTGAGCCCTTTGTGGACCTTGCTCAAAGGAAAGAAGCCCACGCTGGAAGGCGGGGGACCGGCGGCTGCCAGCGCGGCGACATCTACGGCAGTCGTTATGGTGGCCGCAGGAACGGCCGCAGAGTTGGTCACCCGATTTGGCTGGGAATGGCCAGGCAACGCCAGCAGCGCCGCAGCAACGGCCGGTGCGGCGTGAAAGAAAAGTCGAAAAGGGGAATAGCTCTTTCGCGGGTTCTGCACGTCTACCAGATTAGACGTTGCGACCGCGTCAGTTGCATGCTGCCTCAGAATTGGCTGGTGGGAATCTTCTCTACGCGGTCCTGAATGGAAATTTTGCGGAGAGGGCTGTGGGCGGAAATGGACGTGCCTGAACGGAGTCCGTCACCGTATGCTCTTTTTATCGAGGTTGAAATGCTCAGCATGAACCGTTCGTCGTTGTCCCGAGCGCCTTTGTTAGTCCAGGTCCTGGCCGCCCTGTTATTCTCGGGTGTTTTTGGCGCTCCCGCGCTTTTGGCACAGTCTCAGCAGCCCGCGCCGGCACCTCAACAGCCGCCCCCGCCGCCGCCCGATTCCGACTCCGGTGGCCCGGGTTCCGACTCGGGGCCGATCGTGGTTCCCAAAAAGAAGGCTCCGGCGGATGAGCCCCCACCAAAAGCAGCTCCTGCCGCTCCGCAGATCAAGGCTCCGGCAGGAATGCCACCGGTTTCGATCCAGGTGGACGTACCCGAAGTGACCGTCGATGTGGGCGTGTTGCTGGAAAAGACGCACCAGTTTGTGCCTGGCCTGAAACCGGGGAATTTCAAGGTTTACGAAGACGGGAAGGAGCAGAAAGTGATTGGCTTCAAGCGCGTCGAAGCACCCATCACGGCCCTGCTGATCTGCGAGTTTGCGGCGACCAACTATCAATTCATCTACGACATGCGCAATGCGGCATTTACCTTTGCCGAGCAATTGCGGCCGCAGGATTATGTGGCCATGATGACGTTCGATATGCGCACCCAGATTGTCACCGACTTCACCCAGGACAAGCGGCAGATCCTGGAGTCGATCAATTCGCTGCGCATTCCTGGCTTTTCTGAGCGAAATCTCTTCGACGCGCTGTATGAAGGGCTGGACCGTGTCAGCCGCATCGACGGCCACAAGTACATCATCGTCATTGCGTCGGGCCGGGACACGTTCTCGAAAATCACGCTGGACAAGATGATGGACAAGATTCGCAAAACTCCGGATGTGACCATCTTTACCGTTTCTACCGGCAACGTGGCGCGCATCATGAGCGAAGGGCGCGGCGGCTGGACGGGACAGATGCGGGACATGGACTATCTGCAGGCCGACAACCAGATGAAGACTTTTGCCCAGATGACGGGGGGAATGTTCTTTCAGCCGAGGTTTGTGGGCGAGATGCCGGACGATTTCAACGCCATCAACCAGGCGATCCGTTCCAAATACGAGCTGATTTATCACCCACAGAATTCGAAGCAGGACGGGACATTCCGCAAACTACAGGTTCAGCTGGTCGATGCCGAAGGTCACCCGCTGCAGATTCAGGACGAAAAGCACAAGAATCTGAAATATGAGCTCATTTATCGCAACGGTTACAAAGCGCGGCAGGAAGTGGAGTAGGCCGCCCTGGGCCGCCTTCCCGTCCCACCCTTTGCGACCAATTTGTCGCATTTCGCATCCAAAGCCTATATCGGACCAAAACGCTCTTGTTTATCAATCCGATATGGCAGTACAGTAAGAAGAAGCTCGATTTTCAAGTTCAGTCTCAGGAGATGTTACCCATGGCTACCGCAACCGATCCGATCGTCAGCGCCACTTCTACCGTTGTTCCCGCGGAAATCAAGGCGACCCCTCTGAACATGACTCCCGCGGCGATTGCCAAAGTGCGTGAAATTATGGCGACCCAGGATCCGATTCCAGCTGGTCTGCGTGTGGGCGTAGTGGGCGGCGGCTGCTCCGGCTTTCAATATTCGATGGCGTTTGAAAATGCCAGCGGCATGATGGACAAAGTGTTTACCTACGATGGGCTGAAGGTGTTCATCGACGCGACTTCGCTGATGTATCTGAATAATTGCGTGGTCGATTACGTTGAGACCTTTGAAGCAGCCGGCTTCAAGTTCGAGAACCCAAACGTGAAGAGCACATGCGGCTGCGGCTCTTCTTTCAGCGTCTAAGAAAAGAGCAAGTTTTGCGGGGCTTGTCTTCTCGTCCTCGCTGGCGATGATCCTCCTGGCGCGCAGTGGAGGTGGCCTGTTGAACAATTGTTGATGCCATCTGAGTTCTCTCGCGATAAAGCCCATCCCTAAAAGGATGGGCTTTATGCTGTTCAGGGTATGAGTCGCGAATATGCCTGATGGTGTCAGCGAATTTGGCTTATGGGCCGCCTGGACCTTGTCCTCCCGGACTGCCGTTGCCGGGTGCGCCATTGGCCGGACCACCCTGACCGGGAGGAGGGGCTCCATTGCCGAGGCCGGGCGACGGCACGGTTGGGGAATTGCCAGCCCCGGCGGCGCCTTGACCGATGGCACCTGCACTGCTGCTGATGGTCTGGCGATCGGCAAGAGGATCGTAGACAAATTCCCATTCGTTGAAGTGGGTCTTTTTCTTGTACATGAGGATGGCCAACTTGGGACTTGTGCTTTCCACGCCCACGATGCCGCCGCCGCCGAAGGTCTGGCCGCTGCTGGTCGAGTTGCTGCCGAAGATGGAGCCACCGACGGAGCTGTTCTGTCCTGCCCCATTCTGGCCCAGGCCGTTCTGCCCAGCCCCGTTTTGGCCGGCGGCATTAGGGTTATTCGGGTCCTGAGGGGGAATAGGGGTTGCTCCGTTTGCGGCATTGGGATCGTTTCCGGCAATGCCGCCGATCGGCGCTCCGATGTTCTGTCCCACCCCGCCGGGTCCCGTCCCGGCAATCGTGGTGCCGGAAGCGCCGCCGATGGGTTGGCCGAAAAAGCCCATGGTTGGCAGCTTGGCTTCGCCAAAGTGGATCAGGTGCCACTCATCCTTGCGGGTGATGGGATCTTTGTAGCGTTTGCGCAGAAAGCGGATCTCGTTGGTCTTTTCGAGAGCTTCCATGTTGGGCGGATAGGCCTGGAACTTCTTGTAATAGAGCTGGATGGCACGCTGATATTGCTTGCCGCGGTGCATCAGTTCGACTTCGCGGTCGCGCTCGATGTCGGCAGCCACTTTTGGAGCCGCGAGCGACAAGGCGATGAGGACCAACACGACCAGGAAAATCACGCCGATGAGGATGTAGCCTTCTTCGCCGTCAGCGGCGCGGGCTGCGGTCCCGATGCGCTTCGTGCCTCGTCCCAATTGCTCTTCCGGTTGCATGCAAGTGTTCATCGCGGATCTCAGTTTCCCGTCAGCGGCAGGGTTTGAGTGTTGTTGTAACTCAGGTCGGTTACCTGGACGGAGTGCGCGTCGACGGAGACTACCTTGTAGCGATGATTCACGATTTCGCCCGCAGCGGCCTCAAAGATGTCCTCCCCGTGCAAAAGGAAGGCTTCGCGTTTGCCATCTTTATCAGACGAGTAGCCGAAGTAATGGAGATCAATGGGGGGTGCCGTAGGTGCGGCGGGGGCAGTGTAGACCGGCTGCACTGTCTCCGGCCGAGCGGAAGCGGCGACGTCTTCGATCTGAACGGGAGCGGAATCCGCTGAGAAGATGTTACGGCCCGTTCCGGCGTACTCAATGGATTCGCTCAGGGCCAGCTTATCCATGTGCAGGGACGGGTCGATTCCGAGGCCGGGGGCGGCGACGGGAAGTTTCTTCGCCTGGCTCACATTCGCGGATCCCGGCGTACTTGCGCTCGTCGTGGTGGTGGCTGGATCCGGTTGGCGTACGGCCGCCGTTTGGCGATTCACTGCGGGCGCCGGGGGTGGTGTCGATGGCCCGCTGAATAGCTGGCTGTAGGCCAGATAGGCCAAGACGCAGAACAGCACAGCGGCGATGATGACATTGCGCTTGTTGTCGGTGCCTGCTTTCAACGCCATGGCTAGAGTCCCTCCCCGGATTGCGAGCCAGACTGCGAGCCGACTGCGTCAGGATCCGGCGGCTGTGTGCCTTCCATGGGAATGCCGCTGGCGGCGGCGTCCGCGGGGCGCATCCAGGTAGAGAATTGCAGGCGCAGATTGACCGTACCGCTCTGCTGGCCGGTCAGCGCCATGGCGCGGATGACGAAGAAGGTGGGACTGCGCTCCAGGCCGTTGATGAATTTCATGATGCCGGCGTAATCGCCGCTGAGGCCTGCGTCCATGCGGATTTCAGTCAGGTCGCCGGAGCCAGGATGCTGGGTGTACTGGACGCGCGACAGGCGGACGGTTCCTTTGGAGGACAACTGACCTAGCTGCTCAAGGATGGTCGACCACCGGGCTGGAATTCGCTTGGCGTAGAATTCGTCGATCTGCGTCCGCGATAGGTCGACGCGCTTGTCGAGCCCACGCAAGGGGGCAGTCTGCACGTCGAGCATGCGCAGTTCAAGCTGGCGCGAGGCGATGGCGTCGACGTTGCTGCTGCTGGTGGTGCGCCAGTCGAGGCCGACGCGGATGCCAAGCACGATGGTGGCCACAGCGAGGATTCCGAAACCGACTGCATGCAGTCCAACCGGCGAAAAGAGGCGCTCCCGCGCGTCAGAAAAACCACTCATTGCGGGCCTCCATTGGCGTTGGGAACGGTCGAGTTGACGGGCCGGTTGCCATGCATCGGCATTGCCCCCGGAGGCACGCCGCCACGAATTCCTGGATACATGGCCTGAGGCTGGCCCTGCACACCCGGCTGCGGGTTGGGCGGAACGTACTGAGGTCGGCCCGGATTGACTGCTGGCCTGGAGGCAGAAGGCGTTGTCCGTGGTCGCTTCTGCCGGGCAATTTCCGCCTTACGCTCCTCGAGGGAGGGGGGATTGTATTCCGCCAGCACATCGAAGCTGACTTTGCCGGTGTCCCGAACCTGCTGCAAGTCGCCCTGCGAACCGTTTTCGGCGTTCTCGCCGGTGATGCGGGGAGCGACGAAACGCTGCGAATGCTCCATGTTGCGGACCATTTCCACCGAGCGCTCGCGCTGGCCGGAGATGCGCAGTTTCAGCGTCAGGCGGCCGTCCTTGCCGCGGGAGGGCTCGATGGCTGTGACCTGGACGCCGCCAGGAAGGACGCGCTCCAGGTCTTCCATGCAGGCAGTCCATGAAAAGGATTTTTCGTCGAAAAGATGGTTGAGGAACTGCGCCTGAGTGAGCACCCGCGCGTTGGGTGGCTGCTGCATCTGGGCCTGGTAGCCAAGCTGCTCACGGCGGATACGAGAAATGGATTGATCCACGGCATCTTCGTGGGCGCGCATCTTCAGAGCGGACTGGTGGAAATGCATCTCGAACAGCCCCAGTCCGATCAGGACGACGACCAGCACCAGCATGCCGATGCGCAGCTGCTTGAGTGCCGGTCCCTGGTCTGCGTAAGGCCGAGTCGCGAGATTGAGAGTGATCTTCATTCGTACCTGCGTCCTGTCACTTGCTTTGCCGAACCCCTCATCAATTGGTACCAGCCAGCACCCCGGTCACGGCCGCCAGGGACTGGTGCCCAAAGGCGGAAGCGATGCCGGTTGCCGGTTTTGGGACGACCTCGCCGACCGCCAACTCGGCATCGTCCATCATGACGGCGAAGTCCCGCGCCGAGAGCGTTCCCGAATAGAGCAGGCGGTGAGGCCTGACCTGCAGCTTGTCCTCGAAGAAGGCGGCGGCTACGGCAACCGACCGCTGAACCTCGGCTTGCTGGCCAAAGGGGTCCGCGGGCAATTCAACAGTCCGATATAAAAGGATATCGTTTCCTGACACGATCGACGTGCTCAGAGCCTGGGCGCTCAGGTTGACGACGAGGATCGCCTCCTGGCTGTCGATGGCGGCGAGGGCGGCGAGGCTGGCGGGCAGGACGGAACCGGGCTCGTAACCGGCCATGCGGACAACCGCTTCATACTCCTCGAGGACGGGACCGGGGATGATGGCGGCGAGAACTTTCCATTGGGTTTCGAGCCGGGAGGAGCCTTCGCTGAGGATCTGATAGCTGATCCCGGCCTGCTCCACATCGAAAGGAACGGATTTGCGGAGGCGAAAGCGCAGCACCGGCAGAGCTTCTTCAGGCTTGGAGGGGAGGGTGTCGAAGTCGAGCAGGAAGACGCGTACGGCGGAGTCGGGAACGACGACGGTGACAGCCTTGAAGCGCGGCTGGACCTGGGCCAGTGCGGACCGGATGGCAGTTGACACGGCGGCATGATTGGCGACGTTGGGCTCGAGCAGTCCGGGCTGAAGAGAATCGGCGGGAAAGGACTCGGCGGCATAGACAGGGGGCTGGCCGGCGGCGGGAGTGGCGGCTGCCGTCACGCCTTCGTGCGTGATCTCGCAGGCAGCGGCTGGCCGTCCGCCGGTCGTACTCCTGATGGGAACTTTCAGTTTCAATGCAGCCATCCTTCTTGCCTTTTCATTTTTTTCTACCTGCGTTCCTCTCAACTTCGGCGAGGAAGGCGGCGAAGCCGGGTCCGCCCGCACGGCCGGTGCCCTAGCGGTTGGCCTCAATGAAGGTCACCTTGTTGATTTCTTTCAGTGTAGTCAATCCGCGGCGGACACGGTCCAGCGCCGACTCACGAAGGAAGCTCATACCTTCTTTTTGCGCCAGTTTGCGGACTTCGGATGTGGGCTTTTTCTCGAGAATCAGTTCGCGAATGGGGTCGGTCAAGTCGAGCAGTTCGTGGATCGCAGTTCGGCCGCGATAGCCGGTGCCGCCGCATTCGATGCAGCCGGTACCTTCGCGAAATTCAAAGCCGCGCCACTCGGCCGGATCGAGGCCGCTCAACACGAGCATTTCATCGGGGTGAGTGACAGAGACGGTGCAATGGCTGCAAATGGTACGCACCAGGCGCTGCGCCAGGATGCAGTTGAGCGCGGAGACGAAGTTGTAGGCCTCGACGCCCATGTTAAGGAAGCGGCCGAGGACGTCGACGACGTTGTTGGCGTGGACGGTGGTGAAGACGAGATGGCCGGTGAGGGCAGAGTTGATGGCGATCTGCGCGGTCTCGGCATCGCGGATTTCGCCGACCAGGATCTTGTCGGGATCGTGACGCAGGATGGAGCGCAGTCCGCGGGCGAAGGTGAGGCCCTTTTTCTCGTTAACCGGGATCTGGGTGATGCCGCGGATCTGGTATTCGACCGGGTCTTCGATGGTGATGATCTTGTCTTCGTCGCTCTTGATCTCGTTGAGCGCGGCGTAGAGAGTCGTGGTCTTGCCGGAGCCGGTAGGGCCGGTGACCAGCACCATGCCGTAGGGCTCACGGATGTAGCGGCGGAAGCGGGTAAGGTCTTCTTCGGCAAAGCCGACCACTTCGAGGGTCAGATTCCGAAATTTTTCGCTCATCGACTCTTTGTCGAGCACGCGGAGGACGGCGTTTTCGCCATGCACGGTGGGCATGATGGAGACGCGGAAGTCGATGAGGCGGCCTTTGTAGCGGACGCGGAAACGGCCGTCCTGGGGTACGCGGCGCTCGGCGATGTCGAGTTCCGACATGATCTTGATACGGGAAAGGATGGTCTGGTGGTGCTCGCGGGCGATGGGGGCCATGGCGGGCTGCAGGACGCCGTCGATGCGGTACTTCACGATCAGCGAGTCGTCGTAAGTCTCGATGTGGACATCGGAAGCGCGGCGTTCGAGGGCGGTGAAAATGGTGGTGTCGACGAGGCGGATGATGGGGCTAAGGTCTTCGTCGCCGGCCAGCTTTTCGATGGAGATATTCTCGTCGGAATTTTCGTCGCCGGTGAGGACGTCGAAAGTGAGACCTTCGCTGGCCTCGTCGAGGACGCGCTGCGACTGCTCGGTTTTCTTGAGCAGGTCGGTGATCTGCGAGAGGGTGGCGACGCGTGGCTCGATGCGATGACCAAGAAGGCCGGCAATTTCGTCGAGGACCATGAGCTTGGAGGGGTCGCTGACGGCAATCACCAGCACGTCGCCCTTGAGCTCGAGGGGGACGAAGTTGAACCGGAACATCAGCTCGACGGGGACGGTGCGTAGCAGGTCGTGCTGGATTTTGAAGTTCTTGAGGTCGGCAAATTCGGCACGATAGCGGCGAGCGAGCAGTTCTGCTTGCGCGCGCTCGTCGAGTGCCCCGCCTGCAATTCCGTTTGGTGAGGGAAGCCCACTCACTGGAGTCATTACTGCATCAGCCATGTTGTCCTCGTTGCAATTGGAAACAATTCATTAGTTATCCGACTGGTCTGGGCTGCTTCGTCAGTGTTGGAGCTGCCCTAAAGAGAAGATCGGCAAATAGAGCGCGATCAGGATGATGACGACGACGACGCCCATGACCAGCAGGATGGCGGGTTCGATCAGGGACATGGCGACGGACAGGGACGTGTCGACGTCCTGCTCGAAGAAGTCGGAGACGGAATTGAGCATCTGCGGCAGCGCGCCGGTTTGTTCCCCGACGGCGATCATTTCTGTCGCAACGGGTGGGAAAACCTTGGTCTTGATGAGCGAGTCGGCCAGGCTCTTGCCTTCGCGCACCGAGGTTACGGAGGTAAACACGGCCTTGGCGATGCGGTTGGAAGAGATGGAGCGAGCCGCCGTTTCGAGCGACGGCACCAGGGGCAGGCCGCCGGTGAGCAGGGTCGAGAGCGTCCGGCCAAACAATGCGACCTGGTACTTGATCCAGATCTTGCCGAAGAGCGGCATGCCGATGCGGAAACCGTCGATGCGGTCGCGGCCTTTGTCGGTTTTCGAGTAGCGGAAGAGGCCGTAGGCAATGGCGGCGACGATCACCAGGACATAAGGTCCTTTGTGTTGCGCACCCACGCCGAAGTTGAGCAGCGCGGTGGTGATCCAGGGGAGGGTTCCGCCCATCTGGTCGTAGAGCGTGGCGAAGCTCGGCACAACAAACGTGATCATGAAAATGAACATGCCGATGACCAGCGTAATCAGCACACTGGGGTAAATCAGCGAGGCGGTCAGCTTCTTGCGAAAGGTCAGCGTAATTTTCTGGAACGTGACGTATCGCTCCAAAACTTCCTGCAGGTTGCCGGACCGTTCGCCGGCCAGCAGAGTGGTGGTGTACATGGGGGGAAATCCGCCCTGCGCTTCGAAAGCCACGGAAAGGGATTCGCCTGTCTTGACGCGGTCGGTCACATTGAGCAGTTGCGCGGCAAAGTGGGGGTTGCGCTGGTTGCGCGCAAGCATCTCGAGGGAGCCGTGGATGGGCAGGCCGGCGCGGACCAGGGTCAAAAACTGCTGGTTGAAGATGAGGAAGGGTTCGAGCTTGGTTTTCCGTCGACGACTGCCCAAGCCGCCGCGCGTTTTGACGGAGAAGACGTGGTAGCCGGCGTGGGAAAAGCGCTGGCGCAGTTCGTCGGCCGAGGCAGCGTTGTGCGTCTGCTCCTGCACCCGTCCCCGCTCATCCGCCAGCTTGATGACAAATTCAGCCATGTTTTATGGGTCTCTTTCCGAAAGCCTAGCTGTCGGCGCGGTTCTCCGCAAGGGTAACAGTTTCCGCTGCTTCCGCTAGAGGATAGACGCAGGACTCGGCCAGGTCGCTCAATGTGGCACTTGCCGTCAATAACCGTTGGCGACGAGCCAAGCCTCGGTGAGGTCAAACTCAGGAGGACGCTTTGCTGTTTTCTCCGCTTCCATCCGGGAATATGCGAGTTTCACCAGTACATCGGCTTCGACATTGACTTGTGCGCCCACGGAGAGGGTGTGCAGATTCGTGCGCCAGTAGGTAAGGGGCAGGATGGCGATGGAGATGGTTTCGCCGTCGAAGTCGGCGATGGTCAAACTGATGCCCTCGATGGCGACAGAGCCCTTGTGGACCATCCAGGGGCTAACTCGTTCCGGAACCTTCACCTTGAGGGTCCAGTCGGTGGTTGTACGGTCGAAGACTGCGTCGGTTTCCGGGATGACCGGGTCGAGAGCCGTCAGTATGCCGGTATCGTCTACGTGGCCTTGGACGATATGGCCGCCCAGAGGACTGCCGGCGGCGGTAGGCAGTTCGAGGTTGACGCGGGAGCCGGAGGTGAGGGTGCCGAGGGAGGTGCGGGCCAGGGTTTCGGCTGCAAGATCGGCGTGAAAGAGTTCAGGATCGACGTCTAGCGCCGTCAAGCACACGCCGGAGACAGCGAGCGAATCGCCTTCGCGCAGGCGGCCTGCGATTCCCGGAGCTGCCACGGTGAGGCGGTGAACGCCGCCCAAGTCTTTCAAGCTGATGATCGTTCCTGTTTGCTCGACGATGCCGGTGAACATATCTCCAGTTTAAGGGAACCTGCCGAAAGATGGCAGGAGCCCCTCAGAACGACGGTGTTGCCTGATTTGAATTGATGAGATTTCGCATCTTTGCGACCTTGCAAAAACAACCGCATCGCCCTCGCATGCCTCTAACAGTTCGGAAAGCCGGAGAGTGTCAGTTTCGAAATGACAGCCGGAAGGAGATTTTAGGATGAAGAAGTTTGCGATCGCTCTGTGTGGTTCTCTTCTACTGAGCAGCGTGGCGTTTGCTGAAGATAACGATGCTGCCAAGCTGGACCACCGTATTGAGGCGGCCCACGCCGTCCTGCACGAATTGATGGCCACGCCGGATCGGGGCGTTCCGTTGGACATTGCTTCCAAGGCACAGTGCGTCGCCGTGGTGCCTGGATTCAAGAAAGGCGCATTTTTGGTCGGCGGTCAGTATGGCCAAGGCGTTGCGACTTGTCGCACCGGCCATGGCTGGAGCGCTCCCGTGTTCATCCAGATGACCGGCGCAAGTTTCGGTTTGCAGGCGGGTGGTCAGTCGACTGACTTGGTGCTGATCGGCATGAACCGCCGCAGCATGGATGATCTGCTGAAGGACAAGGTCAAGCTGGGCGGGGATGCCGCCGTTGCCGCCGGCCCGGTCGGCCGCAATTCGCAGGCCTCGACGACGGAGCTGGCCAATGCTGAGTTCCTGGCCTATTCGCGCAGCAAAGGCGTTTTCGCCGGTCTGGATTTGACGGGCGACGTTGTTAACCAGAACGACAAAGACACGGAAGAGTATTATGGCAAGCAAATTGGCTATCGCCAAGTGTTGAGCGGTTCTGTTCCGACGCCTGCCGGGGCACAGCATTTCGTACGGACGGTGAACGAGCTTTTCCGTCGCGGAGAGGCGCGCGAAGCCTCCAAGTAGGCTCAATCAAATTGCATTCAAAGGGCGCGAGCGATAAGCTCGCGCCCTTCTTTTTGTGGTGTTATTGAGTGCGCGTTCGTGGACCCCATTGTCTTCGGGGTTTGAAGATTTGAAGGCACATTGGACCGGAGTTTCGTTCCCAGGTTTCAGTCAAATTGTGGCAGGTGATGCACGTCTTCAGCTGGAACAAGTTCTACCTGGCCTCCGGCTTTCACCCAGGCCTTCAAACCACCTTCAATGACCGTTGTAGGGCAGTTGGCTTCCTGCAGGGCATGTGCCACGCGAACGCTGGTGGTGTCGCGGATGCAGCTGCAGTAGAGGTAAATCTCGCACTCGGGCGCCATGAATTCGCGCAACGCTTCCAGTTCTTCCTGCAATCGGTTTGGCTCGACGCGGATGGAGTTTTTGATGCGCTGCATGCCGGGGTCGTAGTAATTGTGGCTGCGCACGTCGGCGATGATGACCAAACGATTGGGATCTTCGGAGCCCAGTCGCTCCTGCAGAGAGGCCGCGGAGATTTTCTCGATATGGCGAAAGCGACGAGCCCGCAAGGTGAAGAATGCAAGCACCAAAACATAGCCAGCCGCCAGCAGGAGTGCCGCGATAAGCACTGCATGGCCGGCGCCCTCGATCCAGCGGGCGGCGTCGGCCACGTAGCGGACGAAAACATATCCCAGGCTAAGCCACACGGTGCTATAC
>CAILBQ010000471.1 GCA_903832475.1 uncultured Acidobacteriota bacterium
ACACTCTTTCCCTACACGACGCTCTTCCGATCTAGGAAGGGAGCCAGCGCGCTTTGTGGAATTCGATGGTGGCCGCCTGGGGTCTTTGAAGTTTTCAGCGTACCGTTCAAAATCCATTGCTTGAGAGTAGCGTAGCTGACGCCAAGGGCCGCGGCGGCTTCTCGAGGTTTCAACAGCAGGTCGACATCAGGCATCGCGTGTTCCTCTCGGTCGCGCTCCACATGCGAACGCCTTGAGAATGACTTGAGCCAGACTACACCTGGAATGAGAGCTCGGACAAGGATGATTCAGGGGCTCAAACACGAGCAAAAATCCGTATGGATTCGATGTTTGTAAATGTATAGAATCGAACTCATGAGATTTCTTCCCTTCGCCTCATCTGCTAAGCCAGTTTCCGCTTCGCGCTTTTCAACAAGACCACTCAAATCCTGCGCAGGTTTTGTTTTAACGGTGCTGATTGCCGGCTTGTGGGCAATCCCTCTTGCTGCACAACAGGCAGCGAACGATTCCTTCATCTCCCGCTACCAGGCGCGGGTTAGCGCCACGCAGGCGGAACAGCCGCACTGGGTGACGCCGCTGGTCACGGTGACGCCGCGCCTTGAACAGGAATTTCGCGCCGACTTCATGCGCCAGACCAATGTCAAGTTATTCAACACATGGAACTACGACAACGGCAAAGGTCTGGAACTGATTCCAGAAAAGCATATTGAATTACTTTTCAATCTGCCTCCCTTCCTGGCGCATGAAAATCCTAAGACCAAGGATGGATTCGGCGATATATCCTTCAACTCCAAATACCGCTTCTTTGCGCGCAATGAAGAGCATGGCAATGCCATTATTACGGCCTTTTTCGCGGGATCGATTCCTACCGGCAAGGAGGGCAATGGAAGCTGCTGTGCGGTCGTGACGCCGACACTTGCCATGGGCAAAGGCTTCGGGCTGCTGGCGTTGACGACGACCGCCGGAGGCTCGCTGCCGATCAGCAACTCCAAGGGACTCGGTCACACCGTCGCATGGAATAACGTGGCGCAGTACCGGCTGGCGAAAACCGGTCCTGCACGCTTCTTCTGGCCTGAAGTTGAATTGAATTCGAGCTTCTATCTGGGAGGAGCCAACGACGGAAAAGTGACGACGTTCGGCACGCCGGGCGTGATCATCGGTCGCATTCCTCTCACTCACGACGCCAGCGGCAAGCCAGGCCGACTCGGGGTGACGTTTGGAGCCGGTGAACAAATTGCGCTCACCCACTTTCACAGCAACAACCACAACCTGGTATTCACCGCGCGCCTGCCTTTCTAGCTTCGAATGAAAGCAAGGGCAGGTCGAGGATCTCTGCTTCCATCTGCCCATCCTCACCGAACGTGATACGTCCGCAGGTGATGGGCAGGTTGAAGCGGCGAGGGCCGCACGAGCCGGGGTTGAAATAGAGGACGCCCTTGTGCCGGCGAATCTCCGGCTTGTGGCTATGGCCGTATAGCACGGCAGCAAAGCCTGCGGCTGTTGGGTCAAGGTCGAGAGCATGGACGTCGTGGAGCATATAGAAGTGCAGCCCGGCGAGAGTTGCCACTTCCGTTTCGGGCAGCATGGCGCAAGGGCCATGCGTATCGATGTTGCCGCGAATGGCGGTGACGGGTACGATGGTTGCGAGTTGGCCGAGGATTTCCGGATCACCCACATCGCCAAGGTGCAGGACGTGGTCTGAACCGGCCAGCAGCGGCAGCACTTCCGGTCGAAGCAGCCCGTGCGTATCCGAGATCACGCCGATGATCATCAAAGCCCCATCTGGATACGCGTGTGCGGGTCGAGGTAGTCGCGCAGCGCGTCGCCCAGAAAGTTGAAGCTGAGCACGGCCAGCGCCATGGCAAGGGCAGGGAAGAGCACGAGGTGGGGCGAGTCGAACAGGTGGGATCGCGAATCGTTGAGCATCGATCCCCAGCTGGGTGCGGGAGCGGGGATGCCCAGACCAAGGAAGGACAATGTGGCTTCGGCGAGAATGACGCCGCCCATGCCGATGGCTGCCTGCACCATGAGCGGCTGCATCATGTTGGGCAGGATGTGGCGAAAGAAGATGCGCGGGCCGCTGGCGCCGAGAGCGCGTGCTGCTTCGACATACTCACGCTCTTTGACGGCGAGCACCTGGGCACGAACGAGACGCGCGTAACCGGCCCAGCCGCCGATAGCCAGGGCCAGCACCAGGTTCTGAAAGCCGGGACCGAGAAAGGCAGCGAAAGCAATGGCCAGCAGAATTCCGGGAAGGGCCAGGAAGGTATTCATGGCAAAGATGGTGAGCAGGTTGTCAATCCATCCGCCTCTGTAGCCGGCCAGGCCTCCGATGGCGAGACCGAGAGCGAGCGAGATGCTGACCACCGACACGGAGACGGCAAGCGACAGGCGCGCCCCCCAGAGCAGGCGGGAGAGGGTGTCGCGGCCTAACTCGTCCGTCCCGCACCAGTGTGACGCGGAGGGCCCTTGCAGGCGATGGAGCAGATCGATGGCAGCAGGATTGGCAGGCGCGATCCAGGGAGCAAGCAAACCGCCAAGGACAAAGACGGCCAGGAAGAAGAACCCAAGGGCAGCGAGGGGTTGTCGACGGGCCCAGGTTGCGGAGCGAAGCCGGAGCGTGTCTTGCTGAGTCGGGATGGACGGCGCGATTGCCATGGCTCTCTGCACAGCATATCGTGGGAGCAAGGCGGGACGGTTCGAAAGGAATGGCAAGGATGGTTTTGGGGATGAAAAGGAACGCAACTCGAAGCAGGTGGATAACACTCGGGATGATGGCCATCGCGATGGCTGCGGCAACGACCGCGCGGGCGCAGGATGCGCGAGAGCAGTCGCTGCTGGATCTTGCCAACCAGGCGCGACAGGAAGCCGGGCTGAAGCCTCTGACCTGGGATGCAAGTCTGGCAGCCGCGGCGCATGCCCATGCCGTGCGCATGTCTACCGAAGGCCCACTTGCGCATCGCTATGGAGGCGAAGAAGATGTGGCTCAGCGCGCGGCAGCGGCGGGAGCGAAGTTCAGCCTGATTGAAGAAAATATCGCTATCGGACGAACGGCTCTCGAAGTGCATCAATCGTGGATGAAATCGCCGGCGCATCATGACAACCTGCTCAATCCCAATATCGATCGTGTCGGCTTAGCACTGGTCCCGGCACACGATGTGCTGTACGCCGTGGCTGACTACGCGCGTGGCGTGGAAACGATGACGACTGCCCAGGTGGAAGAGAGCGTGGGGAAAGTGGTCGCGGGCAGCGGCGTGCACCTGATTGCCGACGCGGCGCAAGCGAGGCAGTACTGCGCCCAGGACGAAAGTGCCGACAAAACGACGGGCACTGGACCGCATCCAAGATTCCTGATGCGTTGGCAAAGTGCGGACATTACGAAGCTGCCACCGGTGCTGGAACAGGCGCTTCGCACCAAGCAGTACTACGACGCCAGTGTGGGCGCCTGCGAACCGAAAGGCAGCGGCGCAGGCGGAGCGACCGTGTTCAGCGGATACCGTGTTGCCGTGTTGCTCTTCTGAACCTTCTAGGAGTTTGAAGCAGAAGCTCGTTCGGCCTTCGACCCGTTTTTTGTCGAAGCAAACAGGATCAAGGCGGTCTTGAAGAAGTTATGGGGAAGGAACGTATACTCGAGCCCGTGGCTATTGCGAAGACGAAGAGTGCCAGTTCTCCCTCCGCACCTGAAATTGACGTGGTGGTGATCGGCGCGGGACTGGCTGGTCTGGCCTGTGCCCGGGAGTTGATTGGTGGTGGGCTGCGGGTTCGTGTGCTGGAAGCGGCCGACGCACCGGGCGGCAGGGTGCGCACCGACGTGGTCGACGGGTTTCGCCTCGATCGCGGATTCCAGGTGCTGCTGACGGAGTATCCTGAGGCGCGGCGGGTGCTGAACTATGATGCGCTGGCCCTGAAGAATTTTGTTCCAGGCGCGCTGGTTCGGCAGGCAGGAAGGTTTCATCGCTTTGCCGATCCGTTTCGTGAGATGGGAAAAGCGGTTGCGTTCGCCTTCGATCCGATTGTGCCCATCGGGGACAAACTGCGTGTGGCCAAGCTTCGCAGGGAATGTCTAGGACTGACAGAAGAGCAATTGTTTGCGCTGCCTGAAGAAACGACGCGCGATTTCCTTCGCCGCTCCGGCTTTACCCCAGCCATCGTGGAGCGTTTCTTTGAGCCATTTTTTTCGGGAATTTTTCTGGAGCGGAATTTAACGACGTCGGCGCGATGGTTTCGCTGGTTGTTCCGCCTCTTCGCGACCGGGTTTGCTGCGGTTCCCGAGCTGGGGATGGAACAGATCCCGCAACAGATGGCCTCGGGTCTTCCCGCAGGAACGGTGCAGTGCGCCGCGGCGGTGAAATCTGTACAAAAATCGAGCCGAGGCTGGCGCGTGGATGCGGGGGAATCAGGAACCTTCTACGCGGCCCAGTTGGTCATGGCGGCGCGCGAACAAGACGCAAAGAGGCTCTTGTCGCCCCTGCGTAAGCCCGGCGCGGCGCCTGGGCGGGCATGGAATCGGACAACGACCTTCTACTATGCCGCCGATGTATCACCGGTCGACGAGGCAGCAATCGTGCTGAACGGCGACGGTGCAAGCGCGGGGCCGGTGAACCATCTGGCGGTGATGAGCATGGTTTCGCCGGCGTATGCGCCTCCCGGAAGCCACTTGATCTGCGCCAACGTTGTGGGCCAGGCACCCGAGAGTGACGCGGCCATGGAGACATTGGAAACTGAGATTCGCTCGCAATTGAAACGATGGTTTGGTGATCAGGTCAGTCGTTGGGCAGTGCTGGCGGGGTATCCCATAGCGCAGGCAGTGCCGATGCAGAGCACGTTCGCTCCGTCTCGGCCGACTCCGGTCGACAGCGGGGTCTTGCTGTGTGGTGATTATGTGGGCAGCGCGTCGATCCAGGGAGCTTTGCTGTCCGGCGCGAAGGCGGCAACCTCGGCAATCGCCAAGGCTTCGCGCGACGGTGGGCGTTCTTAGGCAGTATGCAAAGAAGGCCAGACCGCTTGGCGGTTTCACGAATGGGCAAGTTCTGCGGTCGACTTGGACGTTTTTTGACTGTTGGGTGCGCCCTTTGGTACCTTTAAGAGGCCGCTCACGTGGTGCACACTCCTCAGTAGCTCAATGGCAGAGCATTCGGCTGTTAACCGAAGGGTTGTAGGTTCGAGTCCTACCTGAGG
>CAILBQ010000472.1 GCA_903832475.1 uncultured Acidobacteriota bacterium
CCCCTTTGGCGAATCGCGATGACTACAGCATTCTTGTCAGCGGCCTTTGTATCATGCGCTAGCCAGCTTCTTGCCGCTCCGCCGAGCATGCCTCGGTTTCGCTTCGAGAACTTCACCACCGCGAATGGCCTGCCCGACAATCATGTTTTTGCCGTTCTTGTCGACGGCAACCGCATCTGGGCGGCCACAGAAAATGGCCTCGCCCTTTATGAGAGAGGCGCATGGAAGACGTACAACACGCAGGACGGTCTGGCGCATCGTGCGGTCATATCCCTCGCGCTGGACCAGCGCACCGGCGATGTCTGGGCGGGGACGATGGGAGGCCTCAGCAGGATCTCCGGCGGTCGCATTGACACGTTTACCCAGCTCAACTCGGGCCTCAGCAACAACGTCGTCTACGGCGTTTCGGTGGAAGGCGAAAATGTGTGGGTGGCCACCGCTGCAGGCGCCTGCCGGCTCAACCTCCATACCGGAGAATGGTCTCTGTATAACGAGCGCAATACTCCGATGGTGGAAATCTGGGCATATTCGGTCGCCGCTACACCGAAAAAAGTGTATTACGGCATATGGGGCAGCGGCGTTCTCGAGTATGACCAGCAGACAGACCGATGGGACAAATATGACGATCCGGACGGCGAAAATGAGTTAGTCCTTTTCAAAGACCAGGGCTTGATCCATGAGATCGTCACCTCCGTGAGTTATGTCGACAATATCCTGTGGGCTGCGACCTACTTTGGAGACAGCCGCTACGACGGACGTTACTGGCACAATTTCCTCACCAAGGACAGCGGCCTGCCTTCGAATTTCACCAACCAGGTCAAAGGCCTTGACGCCAAACGAGCCTGGTTCTGCACCGACAAAGGCATAGCTTATTACGACGGCCTGAATTGGGCTGTCTATCGACCGTCGCTCGTCGACGGCAAGCCGGAGATGACCGTGCGTGACGCCGACGGCCATGTTACATCCGTCCCGGTCACCACCGCCCCCGCGCATAACTACGCGTTAGGCATCGACTTTCAAGGCAGCGACATCTGGGTTGCCACTGCCAAAGGACTTAGTCACGGAATTCATCAACCTTAAGGAGCTTTCCTCATGAATGCATTTGCAGAAATACTCGAAAATATTGCGCACACGCCTATTCAAAAGCGTGCCATGACAAATCACGGCGTACTCAACGAAGCGTATGCCTATGCCAAGCCAAGTTCGTTCTCCCGGGGCATGCGCATCGATTTGAACGGCCTCACCATCCTGCTGATCTCCGGCACAGCGTCGATCGACGAACACGGCGTCAGCGTGCACATCGGTGACTTCCGTGCGCAAATGAAACGCACCTTTCAGAACATCACCGCGCTCCTTGCCAGCGAAGGGTGCACCTGGCATGACATCGTGCGCACCACTTGCTACCTGCGAGACATTGATCGCGACTACGAAGCCTTCAACCAGGAACGCACCGCCTTTTTTACAGAACAAGGGCTGGATCCATTGCCCGCCTCAACCGGTATCCAGGCCAAGCTGTGCCGTCCTGAATTGCTGGTGGAGATCGAAGCCATTGCGATGTTTCGCACGGAGCCAGCCTTGGATCGCAGCAAGGAGTCTTAAGGATGGGCCTGCGAACGAAGATGACGCTATCGCTGGCGATGGTCGTCCTGTCTCTCTCGGGATTGGCGCAGACAGCGCACGTCTGTGAATGCGGCGCGCATCCTCCAGGTCCTCCGCCGGACCGCGCCCTTTCTCCCTATGCCGGCGAGCCAACCGACATGAGCCCTTTTGCCAAGTTCGCGTCTCCATATGACACCAATTACATTCACCCCAACGTGTATCTTGGAGCGGGCCGCGATATCCCCGACCCCATCGATCTCAATGAGATTCGCATCGGGGTCCTGGCACCGATGGCGCCGCACCCGCAGCAGTTGTTCGGCACGCGCATGCTGCACGGCGCGCAATTGGCCGTGGAAGAAGCCAATGCGCGCGGCGGCTACGGCGGCAAGCCTTTCCGCCTCATGCCACATAACGATTACGATAACTGGCAGGCCAACACCGTCTACGGCGATACCCGGCCAACCAATCCAGACATATGGGGGTCTGCTTCAGATGAAGTAGTGAAGATGGTCTACGACGAAAAAGACTGGGCGATCTTCGGCTCAATCAGCTCTGAATCGACGCACATCGCATTGCGCGTAGCCTTGCGCGCTGAGATCCCCATCGTCAACTCTGCCTCGACCGATCCCACCATACCAGAAACTTACATTCCGTGGTACTTCACTGACCTGCAGGATGATCGCGTGCAGAGCCTGACCCTGGCGCGTCACATCTTCACGGAGCTTGGCCTCAAGCGAGTTGCCTTGCTGCGCGTCAACGAGCGCTATGGCCGTCTCGGTGTTCCCAAGTTTCGCGATGCGGCGCGACGCCTCGGTCATCCCGTAGTGATCGAACAAAAATACCTTCCTGGCGACAAAGACTTCTCGCAGCAGTTGAAAGTCATCGCATCCTCGCGCGTCGACGCGATCGTTCTCTGGGCGGATGAAATTCCAGCGGCGCTGATCCTCAAGCAAATACGCGCAGCCGGCATGAAGCAACGCGTCTTCGGCGCCTATCGCACACTCGGTCCGGATTTTCTCAAGGAAGCAGGAAAGGATGCCGAGGGGTTTGAAGCGGTGTTTCCTTACGATCCCAACCGTCAAGATCCAAAGTGGATTGACTTTAATCGCCGATTTGAGAGTCGCTTCCAGGAGAAGCCCGATCAGTTTGCTTCGCTCGCTTTCGACGCCATGAATGCGCTGCTCGATTCCATCTGCAAGGCGGGCTTGAACCGCGCCCGCATCCATGACGCACTGGCCAACATCGAGCAGTACGACGGCGTAACCGGCCACATGATCTTCGATCCCAATCAAAAGAACATTGCGCCCATGTATCTTGGCACGGTTCATCAGGGAGCCATTACCTACCGCCCCGCATCCATGGAGAAGACGCAACCCTACGCTCGTGTCGGAGAAGACGGGATCGGCGCAGCCGGGCCCAGGGATCACGGTGCGCTGCCCGCGCAGCCGGCCACCCGCAGCGTGATTCTGTTCGGGAAAGATGCTGATAGCATCGCTCGCTCCCCTGCATTTCAAGCAGCTATGCGCGTGTCCGGGACGAACGCCGATGCGTGGCAAGTCCTTCCCATCGCGACACAAGCGGCTCATCAGGATTGGGGAAACTCGACGTCGCTTTTGGTCGAAAGCATTTTCGACAAGCATGCGCTTGCCATCATCGCACTGGATCGAAATTCCGCTCATCTTGCGGAGCAGCTGGCATTGAAGGCTTTTGTGCCGGTGCTTGCCTTGAGCAGCGATCAGAGTCTTACCTCGACCAATGTGCCATGGATTTTTCGCCTGCCTGCCGGTACAGATCCTGTCGCAGCTCTTCGATTGATTCAGCAGGCTGTCGATCAGAGCGGCCCGGCTCCGTCGCGTCTTCGCGAACGGCTTGCATCGGGAGAAGCCATTTCCGGCGTAGCCTTTCTGCCCGGCGGAGAGCCTCGCGCACCGTAAAGGCACTTCGCTCAGAAATGAAAGATCAAGTCGCTCGCCGCGGTGAACTGTGTTTGACGAGTTCCCTTGTCATACGCGGCGCGATCCCACGCATGGTCCAGACGTATCTCAGGCCGAATCTGGACCGTTGTGCCGATCCAGTGGCTAAGCATAAGCGTGCTCTCGGTGTACTTGGTGTTGTGGCCGGTGCGCTGACCTTTTTTGTCATTCAGAAAATCGCTGCGGAATGATATGAAGTCATGCGGCGATACCTGCTTGTTGAGATAATTCACGGCGGCATATTCAGGAGCAAAGCATGTGGCTTCACCGGGCTGACAGATTGCGCCGTTGGTATTCGGCTGGGGCACGAGAGGGCCGGTCACGCTGGGGACATCTCGCTGGTACATTACGTAGACCTCGGTTGCGATGTGCCAGCTTTTTGAAAATTTGTGATACCAGGTGGCATCGTATTGCTGAAGATTATTATAGGCGTACTTACCATCATTGATGCCGTTCAGGCAGACGTAAAAATTGTCATCCACCGAAGCGGTGGTATAGCTCACACAGGCCGTAGCCGACGGCTTGGCATCGTGCGTCCATAGCGCCACATCGTGGCTTCCTGTAATCCCGGCCTGCACCAGCCAGCGATCGTTCAACTGAACTGTCGCCAACAAACCCGTGTCGGTAAAAGGATCGACGGAGTACAGCAGCGAGTGACTGAACATGTAGTTATTCGGAGTTAGCTGCGCCTCAATACCGGGGATTGAAATGAATCTTCCCGCACGGAGATTCATACCCTTTGCCACATGCGGAATGTACAGGTCGACATACTCCATCACCGGGTCGAA
>CAILBQ010000473.1 GCA_903832475.1 uncultured Acidobacteriota bacterium
CGGCTTCGGCGAAGTGGCGCTGGCCGCGCAGGGCTTCGCCAAGGCCAAAGTAGGCCAGCTCCATGTGCGCTGAGGGGAAATAGCCAGGGGTGGCGGCGTCTTTGAGAAGAAATTCGTAGGCGGCGACGGCGGCCATGCCTTCGCCGTTGTCTTTGCGGAGGTTGGCTTCTTCGAGCGCGAAGAGAAAGTCGCGCGGGTATTTGGCTTCCATGGCGCGGACGACCTGGATGGCTTCTTTGTACTGCGACTCGCGGCGGAGAAAGAGGGCGATGACAGTGCCGGCTTCGGTGGAGGTCATGGGGCCGCGGTAGAAGTCGTCGTGGAGCAGCTCCATGCCCTTGGATTTTGAGCCGGTGATGCCGGCAAAGCCGAACAAAATCTTGAACCCCCAAGGCAGCGCGCCGATGACGTACTGATAGGTGCCGACGACCAGCTTGGCGTCGACGTAATTGGGGTCGATCTGGAGGACCTTGGCTTCGTCGCCGTGGGCCTGGAGCGCCATGTGGAAGGCGGGGCTGAAATTGCGCTGGACCATGGCCATGTAGGCGGCGCGCAGGCTGCGCGCCCAGCCGCGGGCGTAGAGGGCGCCGACGTCGCGGGAATTCCTGGCGAGATGGGCGGCGGATTCGCGCTCGACCTGGTCTTCGAGAGCGAAGATCTGGTCGCGCTTGACGGGATCTTCCGGGGTGGGATGCTTGCCGGTGAGGAAACCGTCATTGGCGTAGAAGGTGGTGTCGAGCAGGTCCTGGCGGTAGAGCTCTTCGAAGACGCGGGCCTGGAGCTGCATGGTGGTGGGTTCGGGATCGCCGGGGTGAGCCTGCTGGACCTTGTCGAGGAGGGCTTCGCAGGCGGGAAAATCGAGCACGTAGAAGTGCTGGTAGGCCTCGTGCACGGTTGGGTCGTGGGCGTAGGGGCTGGCGTCGATTTGTTGCGGGGGCTGGGCCGCGCGGGCGAAAAGGCTGGCGGCAAGGATCAGGGCCGCTGCCACTGCTTGCCGGACTGGATTCCGCAAACCGCCTCCTCGTCATTGCGCTGCGAGCGGGTCATGATCCCGGCTGCACGCGCTTTTCGCAATGCTCTTGCATGGTACAGCGAGATGCGGGTGGGGTTCTGTTCCGGAATGGCGAAATGGGACGGCAAACTGCGATGCGATGGCAACAAAGGAGCGAGCGCGGTGGTCCAAAACGGGAGCAGGTTTCCACAGTTTTTCTTGACTCCCAAAAGGAGATGCGCCTAGTTTTGACGTTAATACATGGCAGAGGGCGTTCTGTTCCCCGCAGAGTGCAATCCTTCCTTTCGCCAGGCGCGTTCGGTGCGCCAGGAGGCCGGGAAACCTTGACTCGAAGATACGGGAAAGGTCGAATGACTCGGACACAGACTCTGCTCATTCTCATCAGCCAGGCCCATACGAATGGTTTCGATTTTCGCCGCTGGTATGTGGCCAATATTTCTCAGGAGTGGCCTGGAAACGAAGAAGCTGTTGCGCTTCTAAACGCCCAGAGCCGCTACTATGCCTTGATTTTCTCTCATGATTTTGCCCGCGCCTTCTGGAAGCAGGGAGCGCAGATGAACTTCATCGTGCCGTCGGCGACGTATTCGCGGATGAACGGCAAGGGTGAAGTGGTGACCATCAACCGCAAGCCGTTTACGCGCCGCACCATCAAGGCGGATGTGTGGAAATACCACCTCCGGCAGATGGCGATTACGGATGATCCGATGCGGTATCTGAGGCGGTTTTTGCCGACCCACGAAGACCTGCAAAACAGCCAAAACGACGCGGAGACGCTTTCCGCGGTCAGCTAAAAACGGAAAAACTTCTACTTTTTGGAAAAAAGCGGGCGTCTGTGTGGGGCGCCTGCCGATTTCCGGCGGGGCTTGGATGTTGCAGAATAAGCCAACATGCAAAGCTCCTCAGAGGAAAGGACTTAAACGGGAATTGGGCCGTGTTGACTAACTTATCATTGTCGTACTGGTAACTATACGCTGTACCCTTCCGAGGTTCTCTCACGCGAAAAATCCTGTGCAAAAGCGGGCATAAATGGAATCAAATCTTTGACTTGAGTTTGCCCAGCCGGTATCCTCAGTGGAGTAACGCTATGCAAACAACAACAGTACGCACCACGCAAACTCGCCAACGTCCGTTCAAGGTAGCTGCCTTTGCGCTACTTGTCACGGTAGCGGGCGTCGCAGCGCAAGCCACTGCCAGTTCGCATGCGCCCCACGATTCAAACCAAGTCAAACCGCACAAGTGGTTTCAGATTGGGAAAGCCACGTGGTATGGCCGGCGCTTTCAAGGGCATCGGACGGCAAGCGGCGAAGCTTTCGACTTGAACATCCTGACCTGTGCGCACAAGACGCTGCCGATCGGCACCCTGCTGCGCGTCACCAACCTGTCGAACCGGCGGGCGATCATGGTGCGCGTGAACGATCGCGGACCCGTTCCGTCGGGAGTGATTCTGGACTTGTCCTATGCCGCGGCGCGATCTCTCGGATTCAACGGGAGAGGATCGGCGAACGTGCGGCTGGAAAAAGTCGAGGGAGCCGAGGCTGCCCAGTTGAACTGGCCTGATCTCGGGCGGCCAGGAAGCCTTCCGGGCTCTCGTTAACATTCGCTAAAAATCATCGACGCTGGACCGCGGGAGGGCTGCGCATGCCGGAAGACAAACCATTCGAGGGGAGTTTGCCGGAGACGGAAAATCCCGCGTTGCTGTCGGCATACGACCTGGCGCGCCAACGGCTGATTGTTGCGCTGGATTTTCCGAAGGCGGACGCTGCGCTGAAGCTGGCCGATCAATTAGGCGAGCAGTGCCAGTGGTTCAAAGTGGGACTGGAGCTTTACGTGGCGGCGGGGCCGGCGATCGTGGAGAAGCTGGTCAGCCGCGGGCACTCGGTTTTTCTGGATTTGAAACTGCATGACATTCCGAATACGGTGGCGTCGGCGGTGCGGGCGACGGCTTCGCTGGGCGCTGGGATGCTGACGGTGCATGCTTCGGGTGGTCCGGCGATGCTAAAGGCGGCGCGCGAGGCGGCGGCGGCGTTTGCCAACCCTCCAGAGCTGCTGGCGGTGACGGTGCTGACCAGCATGGACCAGGAGCAGTTGGCCGCGACAGGCGCGACGGGTTCGCCGCAGGAACAGGTCGCGCGGCTGGCGCGGATGGGTCTGGAGGCGGGGTACCGCGGATTTGTGTGTTCGCCGCTGGAGGTTGCCGCGCTGCGTGCGATGACGGGGCCGAGCGGGGTGCTGGTGACCCCGGGGATCCGGCCGGCAAGCGCCGAGATGGGAGACCAGATGCGGGTGGCGACGCCGGAGCAGGCGCTGAATTCGGGAGCGAGTTACCTGGTGGTGGGGCGGCCAATTACACAGGCGGCCGATCCATCGGGGGCGGCGGAAGCGATCCTGGTGGAGATTGCGGAAGCGCTGGGGTTTGCCGCGGGGTACTAGACGCTATTGGCTTAAATTGATGAGAATTTTTGATCAAGTGGCGCGGCAGAAGGTTCCCTTCCGCCAGTCGCGTCTTTCGGCTCCGTGAGAAGCAGATTCCCCTGAGGGGAATGA
>CAILBQ010000474.1 GCA_903832475.1 uncultured Acidobacteriota bacterium
ACTCGGGGTGATTTGATCGTGAGCGTTCCCTGCCAGGATTGGATGTCCCAGCTCAGTTCAAGGTCCGCCTGGCGTGCCAGAATCTGAAGTCGATTGGGTCCTTCGATGTACTTCGGCACCCTTTTAGGCGCCAATCCAAGCAGATAACTGGTTACTGCCGTTTGCAGATCGTCGTGAGGTATCGCCATCGGGTGCTCCTCTGATCGTAATCGGCCCTAACAAATAAAAATGCAGCCCTTTCGAGAGCTGCACTTTTACGTCATGTGAGCCGCGTTCCTACGGAGTCCACACCGCTATTCTACTCAAATCCCGCCTGGAGATGCAAGGGGGCTACGGAATGCCGCCGCCTCTGCCGCCTCACACTCCTCGCGTGTGACGTACTTGAAGGGCTCGGGCGCCGCTTTCGGAGGCGGCGCCTCCTTTGGAGCGGCGGTCGGCTGGACGGCAGAGTAAGACGCCGCCCTTAACCCAGCCTCGTAGCGGGCCCGTTCCTCGCGCTCAAGGGCGGCCACGTTTTCCTGCAGCAGCTCGTCCAGCTCCTGCTGGGCAGGCGCATTGGCCTGGGCGACCAGTGCCCGATGCTCCCACTCCCGCTCCACCAACTCGTAGATGAGCTCGACGTTCCACTTGTCGACGCCGCGAACGTGCTGGCGGAGCCAGGTGCGGCCGAAGTCTCCCTTGATCTCGCCTGCCTCCAGGCGCTCTCTCGCCCCAATCGCCTTCTGCAGTGCCTCGGCGATGTCCGTTCGCTCAGCGTCTTGCATCAGATATTTGAGGTCGCCGAGGCCGCATCTGACCGCCTTAACCGCCGTCTGCATGTCGTCGACGTCGACGGTCGCGTTGTCTTTGCCGGCGAGGACGTGAAACAGAAGGGCGAATTTGTACATGTTGAACAGGGAACGCTGGGCATAACCCAGGCTGATGCCGAGTGTCCGGGCGATGATCGCATTTTGTACGCGGGCCATCTCAAGGGACCGGGCGGAGTAAACATACTCCTGATGGAGCTTCACCCTGGCGAAGTGCCGCTTCATCGCCGGTACGACCCGAGTGCGCAGGATCCGCTCCAGGTGGTGCAGTTCCAGCCTTTCCTGCCATCCGGGCCGGGGGGTTGCCACGCTGAGAATGAACCGCTGCATCATCCCGGAGACCCAGGTCTGCGGTGGAAACTGCTGGTGGAGGAGCTTGTCCACCGCATAGCCGAGGACAGTCAGCTTCGGGCTCCTGATGTGATACCCGTCGCCCTCCTTCTTCAAGGTCCAGTCGATGTCGGCGTGCGTGTGGGCATCGAGAAAGATGGCCGAAAGCGTTGCCCAGCTCTTGGGGTCGCCCTGTGCGCCTTCAACTGCCGCTCCCAGCTCGTCAAAGAGCAGCCTGTAGGTGCTTGAGACGGCGACTCTTTCCTTGTCCGAGAGCGATGGGTCGGCCTCGCGCAGGCGCCTTTCCTGCGAGCGCTGCATCTCAGCCATCATGCCCTCGGGGCTTTTGGGCCGGGTAAGTGTCTCGACGGGCGGAAACGCTGCTTGCAGTTGGTTCCAAGTCCACGTCTTGCACGCGCCGCTTTCAGCGAGGACCAGCGTGAAAAGGGTGGGAATGATCCGCGTGCCGTTCCGGGCGAGAACCCCCGTCACTCCCTGTTCCACGAGCCATGCCGCAGTCAGGGTGAGCACGGTGTAAAACGGGATGCTGTCGGGAATGCAGGAGTGGTCCCGGAAGGCATCGAGCACCTTGGCGAGCAGTGATCCCGGCGGCGGTACAGCGGTAAGGGGGCTGACGTCCAGCGAACCTGAGCGCAGGGTCGCGATAATGCATTCGAGGGCATCGGACTTGTCCTTGGGTGTCCGCGCCTTCCTCAATGCGGACAATAGGGAGTCGGTGAGCTCGTGGCTGGCGGAGGACTTTGTCATGACTACCCAAGTGTACGTAAAACGGCCACGGCATTTCCAGTGGCGCCCTCAAGAGGTGACTATTCCGTCTATGGTTTCGCCAAGACGCAGTAAGGCACAGGCTTATCCCTCGAATGGGCGTCTACGAAAATGTCTATGCTGTCTAGACCCTCAATGTGAACGGGATCAAAATGCGGCACGAGAACTCACTGTCCGGTGGGCGCGCCAGGCGGCCTTGTTTGGCGTCGCCTTGATATCGTATAATGGAACTAGGGGCCGCAAGCGCCTCGATACAAGGTTCTGACTCAAAGATGGGAAGGCCCTTCCTTCGCGGGGAGGGCCTTCTTGTTGAATGATGCCAACACGGTGCCCGGGACGTCGTAGAATACACATGTCTATGAATACGGGATCATCACCATTAAATTATCCGGTTGGCGCCGCAGCGTCAGCCGTCGAACTGAACGAATGCCTAAGGAAAGTCTCGCCTGTAGCCTTTTTGCTTTTTGGCGAAGCCCAGAGTGGGTTCGCCGATCAAAAGCAGCGGGCGGAGGTCGTTGTTGAAGCATCGAAACGCTTCCTAGGCGCCTACTCCAAGCAATACTATGCGACTGCTGCTCGCGAGCGGCAGCTCGCCCAATATTGTTGGGAACGGGCATGTGAGGTAATCGTCGATGCCAATACGGAACAGGATGGAGGTGTGTCATGACTTCCAGCCGCCGTCGGGTCCTTCGCTGTACCGAGCAGCCTTATTCCTGCCTTTATTGTCGCCCGCGTCCGATCGTCGTCTGCATCGACGGCGAATTGCTCCGGTTTCGTGAGAAGGGTCGCAGGAAGTGGTTTGATCTGCCGATAGACTCTGCCTTTCGCATCTCGATAAGGGCAGCTGCGAGAGCCAAAGCCGCTGACAAGCGTGCCAATAGCTAAGGGAGGTCGTCGTGAAAGAGCCGATCATCGCACGCACCTGGTATCGGTTTGGCCAGGCGAAGGAGGCTGCCCGAAAGGCGCTGGGATCCAAAGCGGGCAGTGCCTTTACCTTTGGAACTCGGTTTGGTGTCTGGTGGGAGAGGGCGCCGAAGGGGCATACCTCCTACAAGGACAGCATCCGTGGCTCCGACCTGAAGCCGTTTGTGGACCGGTATGGCACCGACAAAGAGCTCCCTTCAATTGAAGCCCGTACCAGTCCCGAAAGAGCGGAAAGGTTCCAGGCTGTTGCCGGAACGAAGAGCAAATCATGGGCTACGTACCTGTTCAATGTAGAGGACTTCACGGGAGGTCTCGCCCCATGAGCCTATCCGAAAGCACAGAGCCACGCCGCCCTTTTGTCATCGGTGGCACCTGCCCGAACTTAACGCCTGAGAAGGTCTTTGCGTGCCTCATCGCCGAACAAGTCCTCAGGGACATCGAGGCGACCCGTCACCCGAGCCCGTCGCAATACGCTGAGTGGATCGAATGGGCTGTGCATTCGGATCGGCTAATCGAGGCATTCCAGCTGAAGATCCCAGCCGGCGCCCTGCGAACCCATATCCTCAGCCGGCTAGCCGGGAAGGAGGTCGCATGAGCCTCCCTCTTAAGACGCGCGAGAAGCAGGTGCAGAAGTTGTTCGATGATGGCATGAGCTCATACCAAATTGCCCAGGAGCTCGGTCTCGCTAAGTCGACAGTGCAGGAGTATCGGCGCAGGATCCTGGCGAAGCTTGAGTGCCCAACCACACCAGGGGAGATCGCCGCCGAAAGACTGCGCATGGAGCGGGCTTGGGTTCTCGCCAGGAAATGCCTGAAAGAAATGGAGGCTAAGCTGTCGGGCAGGCGTTGAAGAATCCAGATATGGCTAGCCAAAGAGGCGCACCTTTACCGG
>CAILBQ010000475.1 GCA_903832475.1 uncultured Acidobacteriota bacterium
CCCCACTCGGCGGTGTCGGAGATGGAGTAGCGCATGTAAGCCAGGCCGCCGCGATAGATGAGGTCGACGATGAGTTTGAGCTCGTGGAGAACTTCAAAGTAGGCGCTCTCTGGTTGGTAGCCGGCTTCGGTGAGGGTTTCATAGCCCGCCTTGATGAGGGCGCTGACGCCGCCGCAGAGCACGGCCTGTTCGCCGAAGAGGTCGGTCTCGGTTTCTTCGGTGAAGGTGGTTTCAAGCACGCCGGCGCGGGTACAGCCGATGCCTTTGAGGTAGCTGAGGGTGAGCGCGCGAGCGTTGCCGGTGGCATCCTGCTCGACGGCGATCAGACCGGGGACGCCGCCGCCTTCGGTGAAGACTTCGCGAACGCGGTGGCCGGGGGCCTTGGGCGCGGCCATGGCGACGTCGATGTCCTTGGCGGGCACGATGCAGTTGTAGCGGATGTTGAAGCCGTGGGCGAAGAGCAGGAGTTTGCCGGCCGAGATGTTGGGACCGATTTCTTCAGCGTAGAGTTTGGCCTGGGTCTGGTCGGGGACGAGGATCATGATCACGTCGGCCCACTTGGTGACTTCGGCGGGCGTGCCGACTTCGAGGCCGGCCTTTTGCGCCTTGGCGCGGGATTTGCTGGCTTCAGAGAGTCCGACACGGACTTCGACGCCCGAGTCCTTGAGGTTGAGAGCGTGGGCGTGGCCTTGGGAGCCGTAGCCGATGATGGCTACTTTTTTCGACTGGATAAGGCTGAGGTCGGCGGCGTGATCGTAATAGGTTTTTGCCATTGTTCTTTGAACTTCCTTTGTGTGTGATAGCGGTGTTAGCGCGGTTAGCGGTGCTGGCGGAGTTGGCCGGTCTGGCATCTCTCCAACATCTCAAAAGCGAAACGTGGGGCACCCCGAATTTATTGGAATCCGAGCAAAATGCACCCAGCCGTGGTTGCCAGTCCTACAAACATGGTTGTAATGGCAACTCTTAGGCGCATTCGCAACCTCCCCAGAGGGTGAAGACTGCGGTATTGACTCAAGACATCGTAAAACATCAGCTTGGTCCCAAATCCAAAGTACTCCAATTGCTTGTCGCGAGGTCTTTGTTTGTTGATTTCATCGACCATCGAGTAATAGGTCAGGTTCGCAAAGAGACAGCCCACCATGGCGATGCCAAATGACACAGCTGCGAGGGCGAGGCGTAAGTTCATATGTTGTCAGCGAAGTGTTCGAAGGCCGGTTCCTCCGGTTGCGGTTCGCCGGTGCCGACGCCCATGGCGCGCAGGACACCGCTCTTGTGAGCGCCGCGGCGCATGGTCATCTTGCCGCTGCGGCAGACTTCGAGCACACGTTCTTCGGTTTCATTCAACACTTGAATCAGCCCTTCGATCTTGCTTTCGACGCCGGTGATTTCGATCATCAGGGAGTCGGGGGCGAGGTCGACGATGCGGGCGCGGAAGACTTCGGCCAGCTCGAAGATGTGCGAACGCGTGTGAGCTGTCGCTGCTACCTTGATGAGCGCGAGTTCGCGGGTGACGGCGGGGGCTTTGCCGATGTCGTCGACTTCGACCACATCTTCAAGCTTGAAGAGGCTGGCACGAATACGGTGGCCGGCTTCGGCGTTGGCATGGTCCGGTGCGTTGGCGACGATGGTCATGCGCGAGATGCCGGGACGCTCGCTGTGGCCAACGGTGAGCGAGATAATGTTGATATTGAGGCGGCGAAACAGCGAGGCGACGCGGGTGAGCACGCCGGGTTTGTCTTCTACATAGGCGACGAATGTGTGCAGCATAAAGCAGCCTCTAGCTTCTAGCTTTCAGCTTCTAGCAGAAGCCCCTTCTACGAAAACGTAGCTAGTGGCTAGAAGCTAGGAGCTAAGAGCTTGTCTTACAAGTCTTCAGGATGTTCATCCAGCGGGTTGCGGCCGGGGCGGCGAATCATTTCGTGGAGGGCGGCGCCGGCGGGGATCATGGGGTAAACGGAGTCTTCCTTTTCGACTAGGAAGTTGAGCAGGTAGGGGCCCTTGTGCGCGCGGGCCGATTGCACAGCGGCTTCGAGATCGCCGCGATCGCGAACAGCAGCGCCGGGGATGCCGTGGGCGTCGGCCAGTTTCACGAAGTCGGGGCTGACGAGAGGAGTTGATTCGTAATTCTTTTCGTAGAAAAATTCCTGCCACTGGCGGACCATGCCGAGGAAGCCGTTGTTGATGATGGCTACATTGATGTCGAGCTTTTCCTGGACAATGGTCGCCAGCTCACAGGCAGTCATCTGGAAGCCGCCATCGCCGGCGATGACCCACACTTCCTTGTCGGGGCAGGCCACTTTGGCGCCGATCGCCGCGGGCAGCGCAAAGCCCATCGTGCCGAGTCCGCCCGAGGTGATCAAAGTGCGCGGCTGGTCGTGGCGATAGTATTGCGCCTCCCACATCTGGTGCTGACCAACGTCGGTGACGATGATGGCTTTGCCGTCGGTGATGCGCCACAGGTCGTGCATGACGTGCGCGGCGTAGAGGTGGCCCGAGTCGGGCAGGTTGGTGATGTCGAGGACGGCTGCCGAGCCTTTGCTGTCGGCGATGGTTTTGAGCCAGGCGCTGCCATCGCGGCCAGGGAGCAGCGGCAAAAGCTGTTCGAGGACCTGGCGCAGATCGCCGACCAGGGCGACGTCGGCCTTGATATTTTTGTTGATCTCCGCGGGATCGACTTCGATGTGAATCTTCTTGGAGTTGGGGGAGTAGGTGGTTGGTGTGCCGATCACGCGGTCGTCGAAGCGCATGCCGCAGGCGATGAGCAGGTCAGCTTCCTGGATGGCGTGGTTGACCCACGACTCGCCATGCATGCCCATCATGCCCATGTTGAGCAGGTGCGAGGCGGGGAAGGCGCCGAGGCCGAGCAGCGTGGTGCCGACGGGGATCTGCATGCGCTCAGCAAGGGATCGGACCTGTTCACCTGCATTGGATTGCATGATGCCGTGGCCAGCGAGGATCACGGGACGCTTGGCGTTGCGGATAAGTTCGGCGGCTTCGTGCAGGTGGTCGTGCTGCACCGAGAGCATGGGGTGCGCCGCGTAGGGCCGAGGCTTTGCGGCTGCGAAGTCAAATAGCGCGGACTGCTGCTGGGCGTCCTTGGTGATGTCGACCAGCACGGGGCCGGGGCGGCCAGACTTGGCGATCTGGAAGGCGTAGCGCACGGCGGGCGCGATGTCTTCGGGACGGTTCACCAGAAAGTTGTGCTTGGTGATGGGCAGGGTGATGCCGGTGATGTCGACTTCCTGGAAGGCGTCGGAGCCGAGCACCTTGCTCGAGACTTGGCCGGTGATGCAGACCATGGGGATGGAGTCGAGCATGGCGGTGGCGATGCCGGTCACGAGATTGGTCGCGCCGGGGCCGCTGGTCGCGATGGCTACGCCCACTTTGCCCGACGCGCGCGAATAGCCGTCGGCCATGTGCGATGCGCCTTGCTCGTGCCGCACCAGGATGTGATGGATGGGGAACTTGCGCAGCGCGTCGTAGACGGGCAGGATGGCGCCGCCGGGGTAGCCGAAGACTACGGTCACGCCTTCGCCGACGAGGGTGGCCCACAGGATCTCGGCGCCGGTGAGGCGGGTGGGTCCGGTTATCGGTTCCGCGAGGTGCGCGTTGTCGTTCTTTTCGATGTTGCTCATGGAAGATTTCCTTCCTTGTTGCTATCGAGATTTGTCAATCCTACCCTGGCCACGAAACAACTGCGTGACAAGGGCGTCGCACCCGGCATTGTCAAAGCTGCATCACTGTCTCGGGCGACCCTGGGCCACCTTTGCGAAGAACTGCCCTGCCTCCCCTGCATAGCGGATGGACTTGCAGCACTGATTCCATCGCTTTGTAAAGACGATCTGCGTCGGGTCCATAAGTAAAAATTGTGCCATCCGCTTGTCCGATTTCATGCCCGTCTGACTCGCCAGCACTATCGCGTTCAATGACTGCGATCAGCTTGTCTTCGAGGTCCACCATATCGTCAAATTGAAATCGATCACCATTCGGCTTGAACCCCAACGCAAAATAGATAAGGACAGCTTCCTGCGAACTAGTCTGCGTCTTTGCGTGGAGCAACCTGTTGAAGAGTCCCATGGCGGTTTCCTAGCTAGTCGAGGAGTTGGTACATCGTTGCAGATAGCACGGGCCTTCAGCCCTAGGTTTTGTGTCTGCTGCTTACCCAGGGCTACGCCCTGGGCTGGTATGATTCGGGCCTTCGGCCCTCAGAAGCATTAGTGAGTTCATAAATGATCCGCTAGGTAGTGACGGCGCCTTCACTGGCGCTGCTGACGGTGTTGACGTATTTTGCGAAGACGCCGGTCTTGAAACGAAGTTCGGGAGCCTTCCAGGCTGCTTTGCGTTTGGCGAGCTCGTCTTCCGCGACCTCGAGAGTGAGCTTGCGATTGGGGATGTCGAAGTGGATGATGTCGCCTTCGTGAACGAGCGCGATGGGGCCGCCTACCTGCGCTTCCGGCGCAACGTGGCCGACGGTGAAGCCCCGTGTCGCTCCGCTGAAGCGGCCGTCGGTCATCAGCGCGACGTGAGCGCTCAGCTCGGCATTGGAGCTGACGGCGGCGGTGACTTGCAGCATTTCGCGCATGCCGGGGCCGCCTTTGGGACCTTCGTAGCGAATGACGAGGACATCGCCGGGCTTGATCTGCTGTGCCTGCACTGCGGCGAAGCAAGCATCTTCTGAATCGAAGACGCGCGCCGGACCGCGGTGCTCGACGCGATCGGCGGCGGCGATCTTCATGACTGAGCCTTCAGGGCAGAGGTTGCCCTTGAGGATGACCAGGCCGCCGTGCTCTTTGATGGGCGCTTCGAAGGTCTTGATGACCGGCTGGCCGGGTGTTTCGACGGCTTCCGCCGCTTCTTCGGCCATGGTCTTGCCGCTGATGGTCATCGCCGTTCCATCGAGGTGACCCGCTTTCAAGAGGCGCTGAGCGAGCAGGCGTGAGCCGCCGGCGGCCTGGTAGTCCGAGGCAACGTACTTGCCAGCGGGCGAGAGGTCACAGATGAAGGGAGTCTTGTCACTGATGCGATCGAAGTCGTCGATGTTGAGGTCGATGCCCATCTCGCGGGCGATGGCCAGGAAGTGCAGCACCGCGTTGGTCGAGCCACCCGAAGCGGCAACCGAGGCGATGGCGTTTTCGATGGAGGCGCGGGTGATGATGTCGGAGGGGCGGCGGTTGGCTCGGACCGCATCCATGAGCATGTGGCCGGCCTTGCGCGAGGCCTCGTGCTTCTCGGCGTTGAGCGCGGGAACGCCGGAAAGCTGGATGGGCGAGATGCCGAGGATCTCGGCGGCCATGGCCATGGTGTTGGCGGTGAACTGGCCTCCGCAAGCGCCGGCGCCGGGACAGGCCGCCGCTTCGACGGCCTCAAGGCCGGCGTCGTCGATGCGCCCCGCGGCATGTGAGCCGATGGCTTCAAAGACGTTGAGGATGGTGATGTCCTTCGAGGTTCCATCGGCGCTCTTGAGCTTGCCGGGGGCAATGCTGCCGCCGTAAAGCATCATGCCCGGGATGTTGAGCCGGCAGAGAGCCATGATGATGCCGGGCATGTTTTTGTCGCAGCCGCCGATGCCAACGATGCCGTCGAAGAGGTTGCCGCGGGCGACGAGTTCAACCGAGTCGGCGATGACTTCGCGCGAGACCAGCGAGGCTTTCATGCCCTGTGTGCCCATGGTGATGCCGTCGGAGATAGTGACGGTATTGAACTCCATCGGCGTACCGCCGGCTTCGCGGATGCCTTGCTTGAGGGCGGCAGCGACGTCGCGCAGATGCACGTTGCAGGTACCAATTTCTGTCCAGGTGTTGGCAATGCCGATGATGGGCTTGTGTAGATCGTCTTTGGAGTAACCGACGCCGCGAAGATAGGAACGCGCGGCGGCGCGGTTGGGGCCTTCAGTGAGCGGGATGCTTTGGCGCTTGCCTTGGATGGTCATGATCGTCCTTGGAACGGTGCTGGTAGCGGAGTTAGCGGGGTCGGCGGAGCTGGCGGAGTTAGAAAAGGCCTTGACTAGCTCCGCTGACCGCGCCAACTCCGCTGCTTCTCGGCTTCAGCCAGTTGGCTTGGTCGTGATGTTTCTCGTATGTGTCGAGTTCCTTTGCATGCCGCAGGGTCAGACCGATGTCATCGAGACCTTCGACAAGGCAATACTTGCGAAAAGGATCAATTTCGAAAGTCTCGTGAAAGCCCTGATCGTCGGTGACGGTTTGATTTTCAAGAGAGACGGTGAGTTGGTAGTTGGGTGTGGTGGCGGCGCGTCTGAGCAGCGTGGCAACCTGTTCTTCGCTGAGGCGAACGAGGACGATGCCATTCTTGCCGGCGTTGGAGAAGAAGATGTCGGCGAATCCGGGAGCGATGACGGCGCGGAAGCCGAAGTCGATCAGCGCCCAGGCGGCGTGTTCGCGGCTCGATCCGCAACCGAAGTTTTTGCCGGCGATTAGGATTTTTGCGCCAGCATATTTTGGATCGTTGAGAACAAACGACGGGTCGGGATTACCGGCTTCTGGGCCTTCCTGGATGCGGCGCGAATTTCTGAATGTCGTTAAAGTCGTGCAAGCCCGCCGCATAGGCGTAGTCGGGCGTGGCCAGCGTATATTTGGCCCCTTCCAAATTGGCG
>CAILBQ010000476.1 GCA_903832475.1 uncultured Acidobacteriota bacterium
CCGCCCATGATGAATCAGCTCATGCGAAAACTGGATCCACCTCTCCTGCGGAATCACCTTCATCAAATCCTGCTCCACCGCTACCGGCGTCTCGCTGCGCGTCAGCCCCAGCCTTCGCGATACGCGAAACACATGCGTGTCCACCACCACGCCCTCTGCCAGTCCATACGCCACGCCCAGCACCACGTTTGAAGTCTTGCGCGCTGCCCCCGGAACCGTCAGCAGCTCCTCCATCGTCCGCGGAACCTCCCCGCCAAACTTCTCCGTGATCACCCGCCCCGCGCCTTGAATCGACTTCGCCTTGTTGTGATAGAACCCCGTCGTGCGAATAATCTCTTCAATCGCCTCAAGCGGTGCCTTGGCCATCTCCGCCGGCGTGGAATACGTCGCAAACAGGTTCGGCGTCACCATGTTCACGCGCGCGTCCGTACACTGCGCCGACAAGATCGTGGCCACCAGCAGCTGCCACGGCGAAGAATGCACAAGCGCACACTCCACCTCCGGATACGTTGCCCGCAAAATATCCAGAATCGCCGTCACCCGCTCCGGATCAAGCTCTCGCTTCGCCGCCGGCCTTATCGGCAGCACAGCATTCCCGCTCCTCCCCGGAACCGCGCGATTGGCCGGCACCGCCTTGCCGCCCTTCTTAGCAGCGGCCGTCTTCTTGCCCGCAGACGCTTTTTTCGCTGTCTTTTTTGCGGCCGCCTTCTTTACAGCCTTCTTCTTCACCACCATGATTTTGCCTTTGCATTTCTTTCTGTCATTCCCCTCAGGGGAATCTGCTTCTCCACCTATGGATGCATCAGCCCGCTACAAACTCCCCGCCAGCCAGCTCCCCAGCCGCTCCACCGGCAGCCTCACCCCGAGATAGAACGACCCAAACAGCGCATACTTGGCACTGACCTCATCAAACCGCATCTCGTAAATCAGCTTCTTGAAAACTACCGGGTCGTTCGCGAACAAATCGACGCCCCACTCCCAGTCATCCCACCCGATCGAGCCGGAAATAATCTGCCGCACATCGTCCGCATACCGCCGCCCGATCATGCCGTGCTCATGCATCATGCGCTGCCGGTCGGCCATCGATTCCTGGTACCAGTTCACTGCCTCGCCGCGCTTGCGATCCATCGGATAGAAGCAGATATAGGTCGTCTCGGGAAACGAAGGAAACAGCCGCGTCGCCATGGCCGTAGTCTGTCTTTGAATCGTCTCCTTGATCGACGAATCCCACTCGGCAGAGAAGGGAACGACCTGCTTTTCCGCCAGCGCCCAGTAAGTCTTCGCCGTGGACTCGTAAAGCCCCAACTCCACCACCGAAACATACGAATAGCTCAGCTCCAGATAGTCGTAGAGCTCCATCTGCGCCAAGTGCAGCTCCACCTGGTTGAGCGCCCCAACCGTCGGCCGCATGTGCACAAGCATCAGGTCACCCTTATGCCCCAGTTGCGAAAACAGCGCCGATTGATCGGCCGCACCCTCCGCCGGCCCGCTGCAAATTTCCTTCAGCTTGGCCTCGGCGGCTTTGGCAATACGCTCCCTCTCCGCCGGCGAAAGCGCACGCCATCCTTTCCAGTCAAAGCGAAAAATCTGGTGCAGCATGCAGGAGCCTTCAAGCGTGAGCGGTACGGGCGGCATTTCAGGCAAAGTAAACTTCCTTTCGCAGGCCAGTGCGGTCTCCGCAATCCAGCCATCCAAGACCTCATCCTAACAAAGCCAGGGTAACCAACGTCCCCGGCGATTCTCGCCCATCCAGCAGCACGAAACGTCCAGAAGCGCCAACCCCGCCATTTATACTCAGTACCTGTGACAGAACACATCCTAGCCAGCCTTGTTCAGTTCGTTATCTGGACTATCTCGTCGACCGGCTACACCGGCGTCGGCCTCCTAATGGCCATCGAATCCGCCTGCATCCCGCTGCCTTCCGAAATCATCATGCCCTTTGCCGGCTATCTCGTCTCCACTGGCCGCTTCGGGGCAGGGAACACATGGCTCGGCCTTTTTTGGGTCGCCACCGCCGGCGCCATCGGCTGTAACCTCGGTTCCCTCGTCGCCTATTGGGTCGGAGCCTGGGGAGGGCGTCCTCTGGTCGAAGCCTACGGAAAATACGTGCTGATGAGCCACAAAGACCTAGACCGCATGACACGTTTTTTCGAATCCCGCGGCAGCATTACCGTCCTGCTCGGCCGGCTTCTTCCCGTCGTTCGCACTTTTATTGCGTTCCCTGCCGGCATCGCGCGCATGCCGCAGCTACGCTTTCACGTCTATACCTTTGTAGGATCGTGGCCCTGGTGCTTTGCCCTGGCCTATGTCGGCAAACAACTCGGCGACAAATGGAATACCGATCCCCGCTTTCATGAATGGTTTCATCGCTTCCACCTCGTCGTCGAAATAGCACTAGTTGCTGGCATCGTTTGGTCCATATGGACCCACTGGAAACACCGCCAGGAAGCAGCTCGGGCGTAGCTCCTTGGACAGCAGGTCGCTGTGATTTGTATCCTCAGCAGCGGCTATAGAAGTTCGAATCAGAGAAGTGAAAAATCTCAAGGCCGGACTTCACCGGCACGTTCACACACAACACGGAATTTCACAGAAGGGAAGGATCAGTCATGTCAATAGAAAATGAAGGCGGCCATAAGACCGCCGCACCAGAACCGATTGCCCCAGCTACAGGCAAGCTGGGAGTCATGGTCGTGGGCATGGGCGCCGTCGCCACCACGCTCATCGCCGGCGTTGAAGCCGTGCGCCGCGGGCTCGCCAAGCCCATCGGCTCTCTAACCCAGATGGGCACCGTCCGCCTGGGCAAACGAACCGACGGCAACTCGCCACTGATCAAAGATTTCGTACCGCTGGCCGACCTCAACGACATCGTCTTCACCGGCTGGGATATCTTCGACGAAAACGTCTACGAAGCCGCGTCCCATGCCAAGGTTCTCGATCACGATCAGCTCACCCAGATCAAGCCTTACCTCGAAGCCATTAAGCCCATGCCCGCTGTCTTTGACCAGTACTACGTCAAGCGCTTGAACGGCACACACGTGAAGAAGGGCAAGCACAAGTGCGACCTCGCCATGCAGGTCATTGCCGACATTCAGGCGTTCAAGCAGAAGGTCGACCGTGTTGTCGTCCTCTGGGCCGGCTCGACAGAAATTTTCCTCGAGCCCACTGAGGTCCATCAGACCATCGCGGCCTTTGAAAAAGGCTTGGTTGACAACGATCCCGCCATCGCCCCGTCGCAGATCTACGCCTACGCGGCCTTGAAAGAGGGCGTTCCCTTCGCCAACGGCGCGCCAAACCTTACCGTCGACCTGCCCTGCATGGTCGAGCTCTCGCGTCAGAACCACGCGCCCATCACCGGCAAGGACTTCAAGACCGGCCAGACCTTCATGAAGACGGTCCTCGCTCCGGCCTTCAAGGCGCGCATGCTCGGCGTCGCCGGTTGGTACTCGACCAACATTCTCGGCAACCGCGACGGCGAAGTGCTCGACGATCCTGAATCCTTCAAAACCAAGGAAGAATCGAAGCTCGGCGTCCTCGATTACATCCTCCAGCCCGACCTCTATCCCGACCTCTACAAGGACATCTTCCACAAGGTCCGCATCAATTACTACCCCCCGCGTGGAGACAACAAGGAAGGCTGGGACAACATCGACATCTTCGGATGGCTCGGCTACCCAATGCAGATCAAGGTCGACTTCCTCTGCCGCGACTCCATCCTGGCCGCGCCAATCGCGCTCGACCTCGTCCTCTTCCTCGACCTCGCCAAGCGCACTCCGCAACTGGCCGACATTGGCATCCAGGAATGGCTCAGCTTCTACTGGAAATCTCCGCAGGTGGCTCCCGGCCTCTACCCCGAGCACGATCTCTTTATCCAGTCGATGAAGCTCAAGAACACGCTTCGACACATCATGGGAGAAGACCTGATCACTCACCTCGGTCTCGAATACTACGACTAAGGCCAGCGATGATCGTTCGTACACCTCAGGAATTAGAGCCTTAACCGACGAGCCTTGCCTTTAATAGGGAAGGCTCATCGTGCTTCACAGCTTGAACTGCTGCACCATCTGGTTCAATTGCGTGGCCAGCACGCGCATATTTTCCCCCGTGCGCGCTGCGTCCTGCGACGCCTGCAGCGAAGTGCCGGCCAACTGTGCTACCTGCGCCGCATGCGCACCAATGGCGTCGCATGCCGAACTCTGACTCTCGGCCGCGGAAGCAGTCTCCTCCGTCAGCTTGCCCGTTTTCGTCGCTCGCTCGATAATACTGCGAAGCATCCCTTGCGCCGCTGTCGTGCTCTCTTTCCCGGTGTGGATGCTGTTTCGGCTGTTCACTACCGCAGCGGTTGTGTTCACCGTCTCCTCTTGGATGCTCTGCACCATCTGTCCAATCTCTTCCGTAGCCGCCCGCGTATGTTCTGCCAGCCGCCGCACTTCACCCGCCACGACGGCAAATCCGCGTCCCTGTTCTCCGGCCCGCGCTGCTTCGATGGCCGCGTTTAAGGCGAGCAGGTTGGTGCTTTCCGAAATCTCGCGAATCACGGTGACCGCCCTGTTGATCTCGTGCGATCGTCCATCCAGGCGTGTCATCAACTCCTGAATTGTCTCCGAGGACTGTTCAATTTCGTCCATGGTTTGCGAGGCATGCGCCATGACCCCGCCGCCCTCGTCTGCGGTCTGCGCAGACTCCCGGCTGGCCTCGGCTGCTTCGGTAGAATTTCGCGCAATACGGAATCCATCTTCGGTGAGTTTCCGCGCAGAAAGCAGCACCTCCTGTGCCAGTCCGGACTGTTCGTGGCAATTCGAAGTCGTCTGCTGCGTCTGACGCGCCAGTTCGTCCGACGATTGCTGCAAGGCGTCAGCCGATGCGCGCAAGTCGCCCATCGCCCCGCGCAGATGAAGAATCGTCTCATTGAGGGCTGCGCTCATCCGACCGATCTCGTCCGTGGATTCAACCGTGGCCGAGACCGTCAGGTCATGCCGCGCCAGGCCCTGCAACACCTGGCACGCTTCCAGAATAGGACCGCAGATAATCTGCGTCAGCCGCCAAGCCATAACCAGGTCCAGCAGCACGATGAAACTCAGCAGCGAAATCACCACGATGCGAAAACGATGCACCAGTAGAGCCACTCGTACATCGGATGGAGCGCCCGATACCTCCGTGACGGCGGATGAATCCACCATTTTCGAAGATGAAATCGCAGGTTGCTGCTTCTCCAGGGCAGTGTCACGCTCCCGGCTTACCTGCTCGATGCCGCCCAGGCATACCACCCCTAGCACCACCGTAAACAGGCATAGCCACCCGAATGAAATATGCAGCTTGGTCTTCAGCGGTAGATTTCCGAACCAGACCAGACACGGCCGAATCAGCCATTTCATGCACAGCCCTCCCTCAGGACTGCCCGCTTCATCGGCCATTTGCGCGGAGTAATGAGGAGCTTCAGCTAAGTGGCGCGGCGCTGTGCCAAGGTGGGAGAACTGGAAAGATCACTCCTGGCGGAATTAGAACCCGGCAAGAGCGACCTCGGGTCAGGGAAGTCATCAAGCCGCGGCGGCTTGCGCCAACCGCCGCACCGTCAGCACCGTGATGTCGTCCTCCTGGCCAAACTCCTTGGCCGCATCGGCAATGAAGAAGGCCGACTGGTTGCTCAAGTTGCGCACCCGATCGAACCCGAACAACTCTCCATTTGCCTTGCGCGCTTCCGCTACGCCATCCGACATCATCAGCAGACGGTCGCCGGGATGCAGGTACAGCCGCGTCTCCTCGTACACCACGTCGGGAACTACCCCCAGTGGCAGACCACCCGGCAGAAGTATTTCCTGGCTGTTCAAATACGGCGGAGGATGGCCGGCGCTGGCAATGACCAGCTCTCCGTTCGCGGCAAAGTACGCTGCCTCGCAAGTCGTAAAACTAGAGCTGCCTACCAGCACCTGGTTCAGCGCCGCCAGCAGTTCCCCCGGGCTGGTCTGCGGCGAACGTCGCAGCGCACCCATCAGCATCGACACATTCATCGCCGCCTGTAATCCATGCCCGGCCACGTCGCCGATGACGACCAGCAGGCCGCCGTCTCCAGTCGCGTGGATGTGAAAGAAATCTCCGCCCACCTCATTGGCCGGCGTGTACACCGTGTCCACGTGAAAGCCCGGCGTCCGAGGCGATTCCCGGGGAATCATGAGCTCCTGCACGCTGCGCGCCGCCGCGAGTTCGTTCGAAGCTCGCTCGCGCTCGCGGTGAATTCTCTGGAACCGCACAAAAACGATCAGGATGATCACAAACACACCGACAAAATCCGCCACCGAAGAGAAGTGAATCGGAATCGGCCCTGCCTGGAAGGTCAGCGGCGACTGCACCGGCCCCGATATCCAGCTATTGGCCGCTGCCGTCGAAATCAACTCCATCATGCCCACAAGGCTCAAGATCAACGGCAGCAACAGCAAGGCTGCCTCATAATTTTTCCGAAATGCCGCGATGGTGAGCGTCAATCCTGTGAACACCACCCACGCCAGCATCCAGAAAAGCGCCACCACGATTGCGAACACGAACGGCCACACCACCAGCTTGCTCTGCCGCAGGAAGAAAAACAGCGGCCCCACCATCAACATGACCGGTGCCGAATAGCGCATCGCAATGATGTACCAGCGCCGACGCAACGAAAGAAAAGCAATCAGAAATTCAAAATAGAAGTAAGCCGACACCAGCAGCAGCTCGAAGACCCATGCCGCCATGGAGAACTTTTCCAATTCGGCATTGCTTCCCACCAGGTCGATATAGGCCAGCGGCGCCACCGTCATCATGTGCAGTCCCAGCCAGAGGTATTCGGGGTGGTCGCGCTGGGTCCAGAAGAGCGCCAGCAGGAACACCGCCAGCAGAACCTTCAAGCCGCTGTCGATGATATTCGGCAGCCTCTCGAAAAACACAGCATGGTTCCACAAATCCAGGTGATGCCGCAGTTCGGTTCGATCGCCGAGAACAAACGCCCGGTTCGCAAAAAAGCCGGTGTACGCGTCCATCCCGACGGACACAAAGGGAATGCGCACCGCCAGCACCAGCGTGCTTTGATCGTCCGGGATATTGATGGGATAGATACGCGAGATCTGCTGGAACGATTCGGGAGCGTTTCCGTTCGGGCCCTCAGGCGTTACCTGAACGCCATTGGCGAAAAGGTCCATTCCGACTGATTCCGTGCCAAACGAAATATTCGTATTGCGCTTCACGGGCAGCCGGACAAACACCACCAGCGGGCCGTGATGCGCCGGCAGCTGCACGTGGATGCGGAACCACGCAAAGGGCCGATGACCATGAGGATGATCGTGATCGTTCGGCGATTTATCGTGATCGTTCGGCTGCTTATGTTGGTCGTCCGGTTCGTCGAAATCGGACTCGTTGATGTCCGCCAGAGCTTCCTTGGCGTCGCGAATGGGCCATTTTGAATCATCGAACTTGGGATCGGCGGGTTCCGACCCGGGGGCCAACCCTACTCTCCAGTTGCGGTCCAGCACGATGGGCGTGCCTAACCCGGTCGCGTCGACAACCGTCGACTCTCCGGGCGCGGGCGTCTTCCCCTTGGGAGGGTGAATATTCGGATGGGGAAAGAAAAACCCTTCCGGATGGGGAGGCCTGGGCCCATCCTGCGCCTGCCCCCAGCCCGCCAGCAGCGCCAGCAGCAGTAGGATTGTTCCGGCGCCCGGACGGCGTGACATCCTTGAAAACTTTCTCGTCCAGCTTTTCATCCGGCGCTGACCTTGCATGATTGCATCGTGCCCTCCACTGTAACGCACACAGCGCTCAGTTCCAACGAAGAAGCCATCCGGCGTTCCCCTCTGAATATCTCTTTTTCCCGCCTCGACCGGCGATCCTGGTCCCGATTTGACCTCTTGCCGGGTAGACGACGGAAATCCGTCTTGCGCGACATCAAAAAGCATTCGCTCAACCGTTACGAAAGGGCGCATACTGTCGTCTAACAAGGTGGATTTGTACGCAGGTACGGATGCGTCTGCCTGGAGGCGGGTCATGACCAATTCAACGTTCGCCCACGCACGGGTTCTGCTGGCCGGGCTGTCCCTGGCTTTGCCTTTTGCTACGGTATCGGCTCTATCTCAAGCAACCACTCCCGATCCCCAGCAAACTTCCACTCCGGACCCCAAGCTGCCTCCGGCCGGAACCACTAGACCCGGAACAGCCGGAGACAAGACAGACGACAAAACTATGGCCGGCGACAAGTCCGATTCCACCAAAATTTCCACGGACAAAGCCTGCGTCGACGATCCGGAAACTGGGAAAAATCCGTGTGGCGCTCCCAAGCTGAGTAAGAAAGCTCAGGAAGAGGCCAAGGCGGCCGCGGCTTCCAAGAATCCAGTGTTGGTCGAGCCCGGCAGCCAGATGGAAACCATCAAAAAGGGCAGCATCCAGGACGTTGACGCTGTCGGCAACCGCGACATCGGCGCCCGCGGCGTGGGCAACTGGTATTCGACTGACTCCGAAATCCGCATGGGTCGCCAGTACGCCGCCGAAATCGAAAAGAGCACCAAGTTCATCACCGATCCGGTCATCACGGAATATGTGAACCGCATCGGCCAGAATCTGGTCAAGAATTCCGACGCCAAGGTGCCCTTCACCATCAAGGTGATCGATTCGGACGAAATTAACGCCATGGCCCTTCCCGGCGGCTTCTTTTACGTCAATTCCGGCCTGATTCTGAACGCCGATGAAGAGGCCGAGCTGGCCGGCGTCATGGCTCACGAAATCGCTCACGTCGCCGCTCACCACGCAGCCCGCCAGATGACCCGCGCCAACTACGCCCAGCTCGGCACCATCCCGCTGATCTTCATCGGCGGCTGGACGGGCTACGGCATCTACGAAGCGGCCTCGATCGGCGTGCCCATCACCTTCCTGCATTTCTCCCGCGAGTTCGAAGCCCAGGCCGACTACCTCGGCGTGCAGTACATGTACCGCGCCGGCTACGATCCGCAGGCCTTCATCAGCTTCTTTGAAAAGGTGCAGGCTCTCGAAAAGCGCAAGCCCGGCCTGGTCGCCAAGACGTTCTCCGACCATCCCCAGACGCCCGACCGTATCGAGCATTCTCAGGAAGAGATCGCTCACATCCTGCCCGCCAAGGACGAATACACCGTCACCACGTCGGAATTCGACGACATCAAGGCCCGGCTTGCCCGCATCGAAAACAAGCGCCGCCTGACCGATTCGAAAGACACCAAGCGGCCCTCGCTGCGTAAGGCCAGCACCAGCAAGAACGATCCCAATTCCACACAGTCGACCGACCCCAACGCCAGCCCCAGCGACCAGCCCACGCTGCATCGCCGAGAAGACAACAACTAGTTCAGCACGCAAACGCCTGCCCGCCGTTCGTCGGCCGGCAGGCGTTTGCGCGTGTAAAAGGCAAGCGTATACTGAATGGGAATCAGCCCTCAGCCATCGCTATGAAGTCACCATCCTGGCGACCCATCGGCGTATGAGGAGCGGTTCTTCCAAGCTATGAAGAAGATTCTCATCATCACGGTGGTTTTCCTGTTCATCGTCTTCCTGACGAATCTGGCCAACCGCATCCCGGCAGACACGTCGGGTACTTCCTTCAGCCTCAAGGCGCAGAAAGTCGTAGCCTGCTCTTCGAACGAGATCGTGCTTGTCGACCCGCATCAAAAAGCCACCCGTCTCGACAAAGATGCAAGTTGGCCCGAATGTTCGGCATTTCAGGGCAACGACGTGCAGGACTTTTACTTATCGCGCGGCGAGAAAACCCATTTTCTGGGTTTTGAAAAGACCGCCTGGTGGCGCAAGGCGATGTAGGTGTCGGCTTTTTGTCGGATCCCGCGCTCTCAGCAGCCGTTCTTGCACCGCGCCACAATCGCAGCGTGAATCCGCTCTCGCACGGAGTTGGGCAACTCGTAAACCTCGTGAGAACGATAAATCTCAATAGTCTTCCGCGTGGTGTTTAGGGTGACTTCGCAGTGCTCGCATCCTTTGAGATGCTCCTGCAGCAGGGTTCGCGTCGGGGATGGCACCGTGTCGTCGATCAAATCGTCGAGCATTGCCAAAAACTCTGAGCAAGTCACTTCTCACCAGCCTTTTTGTTACGGAAGTAGCGGCTGAGTCGCTCCCGCAACTGCAATCGTGCCCGCAACAACCGTGATTTCACTGCCGGCACGCTCAGACCCAGCGTTTCAGCGGTTTCTTCCGTGGACAAACCGTCGACGTCCCGCAGTACAAAGACGATGCGAAAACCATGCGGTAAGCCCTGAATCGTCTTACGCAGGATTTCGGCCAACTCCGCCTGTCCGTAATTCTGTTCTGGATTGGGACGCCATTCCGCCAAATCCCGCGGCACGCTGCCCTCATCCGTCTCAATATCCTCGTCAATCGAGACCATCTTGCCGGTGCGCCGTTTACGCAGCCGCATCAGCGACTCGTTGACGGCAATTCTCACCAGCCAGGTGTAGAACTTGCTGTTTCCCTGGAACTGATCCAGCTTCTCGTACGCCTTCAAAAACGCATCCTGCACGACGTCCTGCGCGTCTTCCCGGTTTTGCGTAATATGCTGCGCAATCCGGAAGATCTGCCGGTCGTACTTCTGTATCAGCGTCTCGAAGGCATGAACGTCACCCGATCGCGCACTGGCAACCAGCGCGACATCGGGATGCTGCTCATTCTCTCCTGTAACTTGGATGGTAGCCATGCAGGTTAGTTGCGAAAAATCCGCTGCCTTTCCTCTGCGGGTCGCCACCCGCCATCGAAACCTTAGTGTACCGGACGGGATTGGCGCTTTCCAAGTTGGATCCGGGCAGTCTCAATGAGGTTACGGCACTGATTCTCTCCAATATCCTCACCCATCCGAAACCGCTTTTCAGCTTACAGTGATGTCATGGGGCAAATTTTCTTGAGTTCGTCCTCCCACCCGCAAATCTCGATGGAAAACCAAGACCCGGTCCGGTCGCATGCTGTCTTGCACTCTTGGCCTGGGCGCCTCGCGATGTCCATCGCATTTGTGTGCGCATGGCTTGTCGCTGCCACGTCGTCGCCTCTCCTTCGCGCCGAAGGAACAACCACCCACAAGCACCACGCCAAGTCCAAAGCCCACGCCACCGTCAGCAAGTCCGCCGGCGCTCACGTGAGCCACCGGCTCTCCCCCGCGCGAGCCGCCAAAGCAGCACGCCTCAAGCAGGCATTCGTCGCTTCCACTGAACTTCGTCCCATGGCGCAGCAGCTCTCTGCCACTCGCACCGCCGCGGCCTACGCCGGCGTGACCGCGTACGCGCGCCAGCACACCGGAGACGCAGCCGCCTCCGCCTACACCGCCCTGGGCCACGCCTACCTGCTCGACAACCGCTTCAAAGAGGCCGCCGCCAACCTGCATCAGGCGCGCGCTGCCGGCGACGCTCTGGCCGACTACGACGAGTTCCTCGAAGCCAAGGCCGACCACGACAGCGGCAACGATGCGGCCGCTGAACAAGTACTGAAAGGTTTCGCCGCCCGCAATCCCGACAGCATCTTCGCCGTCCAGGTTCCAGAGATCGAAGCCCAGGTCCTGCTCGGCATGAATGACGCCGCTGGCACCCGCCGCGTGCTCTCGGAAGGCGGCGCCGCCTCGGCGCGCTCCGGCTACCAGCTCGCCCTCGCTGAGGTCGACCAGGCTCAGGGTCAGACCGCGACCGCCGGCCAGGTCTACAAGCACGTCCTGCTCACCTGGCCGCTCAGCTTCGAAGCGCAGACCGCACGATCCCGCCTGACCGCGATGGGCCTCGAGTCCTCCATGACCCCCGCCGAACTTCGCAGCCTGGGCGACGCCTACTTTAACGCCGGCCATTACGCGGAAGCCTCCGAGCAGTATCACGCCCTCGCGCGCCAGAGCGGCGCCGACCCCGCCATGCGCAACAACTTCGCCGTCGCTGCCGCCGCCTGCGATTTAAAGCTCAAGCGCCTCAGCCGCGAACAGGCCGAAGCCCTGCCTCAGACCAAGGACGAAAACGGCGCCCGCCGCCTTTACCTGCTCATGGAGCTGGCTCGCAGCCGCGACGACGTCGCCGCCCAGGGCGCCTACGTCGACATGCTCCGCGCCAGTTTTCCGCAGAGCCCGTGGTTCGCCGAGGCGCTCTACTCCAGCGGCAACATGTACCTGCTGCGCAAGGACTATCCCCACGCCGTTGCCTACTACAGCGAACTGGCCTCCCACTTCCCCCAGAACACCAACGCCGCCGCCGCCCACTGGCGCGCCGGCTGGTGGTCCTATCGCCAGGGCCTTTATCCCCAAGCCGCTAAAATCTTCGAGGAGCAGATCCGCCAGTATCCCGGCGCCAAAGAAACCGTCAGCGCCCTCTACTGGCGCGCCCGCCTCTACGAGCAGCAGGACCACGATCCCTCCATGGCCGCGGCGCATTACAAGACGCTCATCACCGCCTACGCCCACTTCTTCTACGCGCAGAAGGCTCGCGAACGCCTCGTTGCCCTGGGAGACGCCACGCCTGTCAGCGTTCCGCATCTCGACCAGTACACCCCCGCTGTCATCCCCAAGCTCGATGTCTCCTTTCCCGAGCAGGATCCGCATATCGTCAAGGCGCATCTTCTCGTCAACGCTGGCCTCAGCGAATACGTCCCGCAGGAAATCGCTGCCGCCCCCGAAAGTTCCTCCTGGAGCGGCATCGCCGAGGCGCAGATCTACGCCTCCTTCGGCGACAATTTCCACGCCCTGCGCGTCCTCAAGCGCGCCGTGCCCTTCGCCGCCTCGGCGCCCATCAAGTCCATCCCCATTGCCTACTGGCGCATCCTCTTTCCCGAGCCCTACTGGGACACGATTCGCGCCGAGTCCGCGAAAAACGGCCTCGATCCCTACCTGGTCGCCTCGCTCATCCGCCAGGAATCCGAGTTCAATCCCACCGCCATCTCCCACGCAAACGCCTATGGCCTGATGCAGCTTTTGCCCTCAGTAGGCCGCCAGATGTCCAAAGAAGAAGGCCTGGGATCGATCGAGCCGCGCCAGCTCCTCGATCCCATCCTCAACATCCGCCTCGGCACCCGTTACTTGCGCCAGACGCTTGACCGATTTGGCGGAGTCTCGGAGTATGCGCTTGCCGCCTACAATGCCGGTGACAACCGCGTCACCGACTGGCAAGCCGCCGGGCCCTATCACGGCATCGACGAGTTTGTTGAATCCATCCCATTCACCGAAACCCGCGAATATGTTCAGGCCATCCTGCGCAACCAGGACATCTATCGCGGCATCGATCAATACGCGGCCAATTTGCAGAGCACGCAGCGCGCCGCCTCTGGTGCCCCACCTGTTCCCGCCGTCGAGCCGGCACTGCAACCCATATCGCACCCTTAAGCCATGCGAACTCGCACCGCATGCGACACCGGCACACAGTACCTGACTTGATACTCCCGACAGCCACGCGATTCCAATTGACGGAATCGTCGGCTCACGAAACACTGTTGGCACGTCAAACCTAGGAACATGCTCCACGTCACGGCACGCTGCGAACCACCTGCGGTTGCGGCTCATTTTTAGCCGTTACCCTGTCGAACTTACCCCGGAGGGCAGTATGACAGCTGAGTTGCAGTTCCTCGAAGCATGGATTCCCGAAAGAATGGAACCGGGCACGGTCTTCCTTTTGGAAGGCCCCAACTCGCTAGGTCACGGCAACAACCCTTTCGTTGCCGTCCTGGCATGCCCTGGCTGCGGCACCGTTGGCCTCATCACGCGCCGCCAACTCCACGGCTTCGAAACCATGATCTGCGGAGGAGACGCCTGCACCGCCGAGTTTGGCTTCGACGGCGAAAACATCCGCTACCGTCCGCCACAATAAAACAGACACAAAACAAGCCGGACTGCTTCGCATCTGTTCTACAAAGGAGCAGGTGACAAACCTCTGCTGTTCAGAACGGCGAAGGCCGAATTACCATGCTCGGATGCGATTCAAGTGGCTCATGCTCCTCTCCGCAACGGCGTGCTACGCTTCGGCTCCAATGGGATGGAATTCCTGGAATAGTTTTGCCAACATCGTGAATTCCCAGATCGTCCAGCAGCAGGCCGACGCCCTCGCGTCTAACGGTATGAAGCAAGCGGGCTACGAGTACGTTGTCATCGATGAGGGCTGGTGGCTGGGCACGCGCGATAGTGCAGGAAACATCACCGTTGACCCCAAACAGTGGCCCGCTATCCAGCCCGGCGAAAAGGCCGGCGACATGGCCAACATCGCCCGCTACATTCATCATCTGGGGCTCAAGGCGGGCATTTACACAGATGCCGGGCATGACGGCTGCAGCATGTACCCGGACTCCGGCCCACCCCATAAGAACACCGGCAGCGAAGGTCACTACGACCAGGACTTCCTGCAGTTTGCAAAGTGGGGATTCGACTACGTCAAGGTAGATTGGTGCGGCGGCGCGGAAGAAAAGCGATCGGGTGCAATCCAATACGTTGAGATTGCCCGCGCCATTCAACGGGCTGAGAAAGCTACAGGACGAAGCCTATATCTCTCCATCTGCGAATGGGGCAGTCAGAACCCCTGGTACTGGGCTCCCGGAGTCGGCGGCATCCGCAGCACCATCTGGCGCACGGGCGGCGACATCATTCCTCCTGTCGTCGAAAGCCTGCACGACCCTGAGCATGACAAGCGCGTCATCACGTCTAAAAACGTGCTTGAATCCTTCGACAACGGGCTACATCCTGAAGCGCAGCATACCGGCTACTTTAACGACCTCGACATGATGGTCATGGGCATGCGCGGCATGACCGGCGCCACCGACCGAATCCACATGGGGCTGTGGACTCTGGCCAGCGCTCCCATGATGGTGGGCTCTGATCTGACGCGACTGACCCCGGAAACCCTGTCGCTCCTTAAAAACAAAGAAGCCCTCGGCATTCACAACGATCCATACGGACTGCAGCCGATCAAGGTCTCCGAGCCGTCGCCAGGGGTCGAGATCTGGGCAAAGGCCTTGGTCACCCCTGGCACACGCGCGATCGCCATTTTGAACCGCACCGGCACCGCATCCACCGTGAGCATCGACTGGAAGAAGCTCGGTCTCGACGGCCCACCGGCGAAGCTGCGCGACGTCTGGGGCGGTCGCGATCTGAGCACAGAAGACTTCCCGATGACCGTCCCTGCCCAGGATCTCGCCTTGCTTACCGTCGAAGGCCATGACCTGGCGCCGGCTGACTACCCGGCCGTACAAAACCATATCGACGGGATCCGAGCCACCGGCGGACCGACCTTCGCGCGCCTGGAGTATTCCAACCCTTCTGGCCACGTCGTTCTGGTTGCGATGCGAAGCACCTCCGGCCTTTCCACCACCCTGGCCCTTCCACCTGCGGCCGGAACAGGGATCGCAACAGTCGGCCTCATTTTGCCTCACGGGACCGCGGATCTTTCGTTCGAAGGGCAAGGCGCGCAGATTCGCAAGCTGGACGCCTCTTCCTGGTAAGGAGCGCAGAATAAGACTGGTGTAGGTGCCTGATCCTTCTTCTGCGAAAAGAAGCTCGCGCAAGGATGGCTAAATAAGCAGACGCAAGCGACTCGAACAAGCTCCCGAAGCAAGCGTGTTCTATCATTGTTTGTGTGGCCACTTTCAGCGGGCGTGGCGAAATGGCAGACGCAGCGGACTTAAATCAATTTGAGTGCCCCCCGGGAAACCGGGGACGTAGAACTGCTCAAAGTCGGGGAATCCTGCAATGGCAATCCCGAGCCAAGCCCGGAATCAGTTCCGGGAAGGTGTAGAGACTAGACGGGCAGCACCTGAACCTTTCGTGGGTATGGTGAAGGGATAGTCCAGACCACGAACCCGCCGCTGGCGGGGCGGCGAAAGCCGAAGTGGTAAGAAAATCCGCAGGCCGCAAGGCCGTGAGGGTTCAATTCCCTCCGCCCGCACCACACCTGTTGTCCGTACCGCCGGGATGATTCCTCCCCGCGCACACGCTGCAAGGGCCTACCTGTTGCCGCCAACAACGTTCCGTGAAACTCGGGGAATAGCGCCACCAGGCCGCAGCCCTGCTCTCCTCTTCAATCGCTGCTCCCGGTATATCCACAACGCCATCCGCAGATGCCAGGTCATCGCTCTCCGTGCGATACTCTCCGTTGTTCAAATCCGGAGATGGTAAGGAAAATCTCTCCACGAAAAGGTGAGCTGTTGCACGAGAAAGCATCCTCGACAAAAGGGAAGCTCTATCCCGATGCGAGCGCTGCCCTTGAGGGCATCGTGCGCGATGGCATGCTGCTCGCCGTCGGCGGCTTCGGTCTGTGCGGCATCCCTGAGGCCCTGATTGATGCGCTCCGTCACACCGGCGTTCGCGACCTCACCATCGCCAGCAACAATGCAGGCGTCGACGGCTGGGGTCTCGGTCTGCTACTCGAAACCCGCCAGATCAAAAAAATGATTTCCAGTTACGTCGGTGAGAACGCCGAGTTCGAGAGTCAGTATCTTTCTGGAGCACTCGAAGTTGAGTTCTGCCCGCAGGGAACGCTCGCCGAACGCATGCGCGCCGGTGGCGCAGGCATCCCGGGCTTTTACACCCGAACAGGCGTCGGCACCCTCGTCGCCGATGGCAAAGAGCACAAGGAATTCGATGGCGTAACCTACTTGCTCGAGCGTGGCATTCGCGCTGACGTAGCTCTCGTCAAAGCCTGGAAAGCGGACACGCAAGGCAACCTCGTCTACCGCCGCACCGCCCGCAACTTCAATCCCAATGCCGCCACCTGCGGCACGATCACCGTGGCTGAAGCAGAAATCATCGTCCAGCCGGGCGAAATCGATCCCGACCAGGTTCACACTCCCGGCATCTTCGTGCATCGGCTCGTGCACAATCCCAACAGCATCAAGCGCATCGAGAAGAGAACCCTGCGAGAGGTCTAAACACGTGGCATGGACTCGGCGTCAAATGGCGGAGCGAGCCGCCCTGGAGTTGCAAGACGGCTTCTACGTCAACCTCGGCATCGGCATGCCGACGCTCGTCGCCAACTACATCCCACCCGGCATCACCGTGACCTTGCAGTCGGAAAACGGCCTGCTTGGCATGGGGCCCTTCCCGCGCGAAGACGAGCTCGACGCTGACCTCGTCAACGCAGGCAAGGAAACGGTGACCGCCTTGCCCGGTGCATCCACCTTTTCCAGTGCCGACTCCTTCGCCATGATTCGCGGAGGCCACATCGATCTCGCCATCCTCGGCGCCATGCAGGTCTCCGAGCGTGGTGACTTGGCCAACTGGATGATACCCGGCAAGCGCGTGAAAGGCATGGGTGGCGCCATGGATCTTGTCTCCGGCGTGCAGCGCGTGCTCGTCATGATGGAGCACACCGCTCAGGACGGAACCGCCAAACTTCTACGGCAATGCTCTCTCCCGCTCACCGGAACAGGCGTCGTCAACCGCATCATCACCGATCTTGGCGTTTTCGATATTACGCCCGCCGGGTTCGAAGTCACCGAACTTGCCGCCGGCGTTACTCCTCAACAGGCGCAGCGCCTCACCGAGGCAACGCTCCGATTCGGCCATGAAATCCCCGCTTGAATCTCAGGACTGCGCCCACTCCGGTCGGCGCTTCTCCAGAAATGCCGCGATGCCCTCCTGAAAATCGGGCGTCTCTCGTGCCTGCGCATTGGCATCCATCGCATACGAAATTGCCGCGTCCAGCCAG
>CAILBQ010000477.1 GCA_903832475.1 uncultured Acidobacteriota bacterium
GGCCGGCACCAAGAACCCCGTCTTCCTCCTCGACGAAGTCGACAAGATGGCCAACGATTTCCGCGGCGATCCTGCCTCGGCCCTGCTCGAAGTCCTCGATCCCGAGCAGAACACCACCTTCCAGGATCACTACCTCGACGTCGATTACGATCTTTCCGAAGTTCTCTTCGTCGCTACGGCAAACGTCCTCCACACCATCCCCGCCCCGCTCCAGGACCGCATGGAAATCCTGCGCCTGCACGGCTACACGGAAGTCGAAAAGCTCGAAATCGCCCGCAATTACCTTCTCAAAAAGCAGCGGGAAGCCACCGGCCTCACCGAAGCCAACATCGCCTTCCACGACGACGCCATCATCGCCATCATTCGCGATTACACCCGCGAAGCCGGCGTGCGTAACCTCGAGCGCGAAATCGGCAACGTCTGCCGCAAGGTAGCCCGCCGCGTCGTCAAGAACGGCCTCAAACACAAGGAAGACATCTCCGCGGCCAACATCGCCGACTTCCTCGGCGTGGCCCGCTTCCGCGACTCCGAAGTCCACGAGTCGAGCGAAGTCGGCCTGGTCACCGGCCTCGCCTGGACCGAAGTCGGCGGCAGCATCCTCACCACCGAAGTGCAGGTGCTCGACGGCAAGGGCAAGCTCACCATCACCGGCCAGCTTGGCGACGTCATGCAGGAGTCCGCGCAGGCTGCGCTCTCCTACATCCGCGGCAAGGCTTCGGCTCTCGGACTGCAGCGCGACTTCTATCGCAACCTCGACCTGCATCTCCACGTCCCGGAAGGCGCCATCCCCAAGGACGGTCCCTCCGCCGGCATCACCATGGCAACCGCCCTGGCCAGCGCCCTGGCTAAAATCCCCGTGCGTCGCGATATCGCCATGACGGGCGAAATCACCCTTCGTGGCAAGGTCCTCCCCATCGGCGGGCTCAAGGAAAAACTGCTCGCTGCCCAGCGCGCCGGCGTCTTCGAAATCATCCTTCCCAAGGCCAATGAGAAAGACATCGCCGACCTACCCGAAGCTCTCAAGAAAGCGATGAAGCTGCACTTCGTCGATCAGATGGATGAAGTCCTGAAGATTGCGCTCGTCTCCCCGCTCAAGGCGCTTACCGAGCCGGAAGCTGACGCCATCGGCCCAATTCCGACCAGCGAAATCACCGCCAACCAGCCGGCCCGGCAGTAGCCGCTCCGGTCACTACGCCCGCCATTGCCGCTTTTCCAGGGGATGGCGGGTTTTCCATTTCAACGACGCTTCGCACTGAACTCCTTCACGAGAAACACCACCCATGCTCGACAAGCGCGCCTGGATCATTACCGGAATCATCGTCCTGCTCTCGCTCGGCGCCTACGCGATCTGGATTCGACGCGCCCAGGCCTTTTACAACGCCCGCTCCCTCTCCGCCGCGCAGCACCACGCTCAGGAAGCCGCTCCCAAAACCACGACTCTGCATGTTGAAGGCTGCCGCGAAGACTTCATCGTCAATCCTGGCGAAGTGGTCGAGCCGCGCATCGCTCCCGGCGGTACGATAGGTCAATTCCGAAGCGTGTACGGGGAAGAAGCCACGCAAGACGACGGTGTCTTCACCTGGAAAACTGACCCCTTCTCCCTGATCGTGAGCCCGTCCAAGACAGGCGATCCCAGTGGCTCTGTCCAACTCGCCATGAACGGCGGCCATGTCGTCGAAACTCTCGACGGCATCGAACTGGGCCTCGACTCCTTCAACACCATCCTCCACAAAATGCGCGACCGCAAAATCGAGATCCACGAACGAATCCTGCGCGACGGAGAGAATTGGATGTATACCCTATCCATGTACTCCGCCTGCGGTCGCAATTACCGCAGCGAATACTCCCGCAGCATCCCCTCCGATCCCCGCACCGACAGCCTGATCAATCGCCGCGTAACTGAATCGAACGGGCAACCCGGCCCTCTCCGCTCCGACATCTTCATGAACAAGGTCACCTACGACTACGTCCTTAGGCAATCGGACGGCACCGACGACTCCGGGCAAGGCGAACCCGCCGAACACAACTAGCCCCCATCCCATCGAACCACGACAACCCGCCGCGTAGAATCACTCCAATGCCCTACTGGTATCGGCGCGTTCTCCTGCTCGCCCTTCCCCTCATCCTTTCGAACCTGACCCAGCCCCTGCTCTCCACAGTGGATACCATCCTGTCCGGCCATCTCCCCGGCCCCGCCGCCCTCGGCGGCGTCGCTCTCGGCGGCATCTTCTTCAACTCCATCTTTTGGACCTTCGGCTTTCTGCTCATGGCAACTACCGGCTTGGTCGCCCAGGCCCACGGCGCCGAAGACGAACCCGAAGTCCTGCATCACTTCGGCCGCGCCTTCTTGATCTCCCTTCTGATCGGCGCACTCATCCTCCTCCTGCAGAGCCCGCTGATCTCCATCGCCCTGAACCTCCTAGGAGCCAGCCCCGACGTCCGCCACAACGCCCAGATTTACTGCAGCATCCGTATCTGGTCGGCGCCGGCGTCGCTCGCCAACTACGTCATCCTCGGCTACCTGCTCGGCCGCCAGCGCGCCCGCTCCGCGCTGCTGCTCCAGGCTGCCATCAACGTCGTCAACGTGGCCATCGCTCTTTTCCTCGTCCTCGCCCGCCACTGGGGCGTCGCTGGCATCGCCACCGCCACGCTCACCGCCGAGTGGACCGGATGCCTGCTCGGCATTCTCCTTCTTACCTCCCGCGGAGTGCGCTTTCCCCAGCTGCGCTGGCCGGCTCTGCTCCACGGCCCCAGCCTGCGCCACCTCTTCGCCCTCAACCGCGACATCCTCCTGCGCACCCTCAGCCTGGTCGCCGCCTACGCCTGGTTCACGCGTACGGGAGCCCATGCCGGCGACGCCATCCTCGCCGCCAACGCCGTGCTCTTGAACTTCCACATGATCGCGGCCTACGGCCTGGACGGCTTCGCAAACGCCACCGAGGCCCTCACCGGCCAGGCCATCGGCGCACGTCGCCGCCAGGACTTCCGCGACGTTCTTCAGGCCTCCTCGGCCGCCGCCTTCGCCGTCGCCGTGCTCCTCTCTCTCGTCTACTTCGTCTTTGGCAGGCAGATCATCGCCATCTTCACCAACCAGGAGCCCATTCGCCTGCTCGCCGCGCACTACCTTCCCTGGATCGTCGCTATGCCTGTCGTCTCCGTCTGGAGCTTCCAGCTCGACGGCGTCTTCGTCGGGGCCACCCGCGCCGCCGAACTGCGCAATAGCATGGTCCTCTCCTTCGCCGCCTTCTTCGGCCTCGCCATCCTCCTCAGCAGGCAGTTCGGCAATCACGGACTGTGGTGCGCCATGCTCGCCTTCATGGCCCTGCGAGCCATTACTCTCGCCTTCCAACTGCCGCGCCTCGAACGACTATCCTTTCCCGCCTCAACCCTCGCCTGCGAAGCCCGCTAGACCCGAACACCCGCCACCATCCCCCTCCTGTATTCTGGACATGGCCGCGTTGACCCTCTCTCCCGGCTTTTACGGAGAAAAGTCGACCCATCATGCGCTATCAGACTCAATTCCTGCTCTCGGCAATGGACGCCTACCAGTTCCCTGCCACTTCGACTCCGGAAATCGCCTTCCTCGGCCGCTCCAACGTCGGCAAATCCAGCCTGCTCAACGCCTTGGTCGGCGAAAAAGCCGCCAAGGTTTCCTCCACGCCCGGCCGCACCCGCGCTATCAACTTCTTTGCGCTCGCCGACGAGGGCGCCGACCTCAAGGAATTCAAGTCGCGCGCCAAGCTGGTCTTCGCCGACCTGCCCGGCTATGGCTACGCGAAAATCTCCAAATCCATCTCCGCGGAATGGCCGACGTTCATCGAC
>CAILBQ010000478.1 GCA_903832475.1 uncultured Acidobacteriota bacterium
CGGCTACTGGTGCACCGACTTCCTCGTCATCCAGACCGCCATGGCTTCCAAAAACATGGACGCCGCGCGCAAGGTGCCCCTGATCGCCGCCCTGCCCAAAATGCTCTTCCCGTTCCTCGTCATCTTGCCCGGCCTGCTGGCCATCGGCCTGCCCACCCCGCACAACGTCACCCGCGAACGAGTCGTCAACGGCGCCATCATCCGCGAAACCGAGGTCGTCTCGCCGCAGGTAGCCGAGGGCAGGGGACTGGTGCCTGCCAAAATGAACCCCGTCACCGGCAAAGCGATGCTCACCGCCAGTGGCGAGCCGCTCCTCGACTACGACATGGCCACGCCCAACATGCTGCTGCACTTCTTTCCCACCGGCATCCTTGGCCTGGGTCTGACCGCGCTGCTGGCCAGCTTCATGAGTGGCATGGCCGGCAACGTCACTGCCTTCAACACCGTCTTTACCTACGACCTCTACCAGTCCTACATCCACAAGAACGCCAGCGACCGGCACTATATGGCCGTAGGGAGGTGGGCCACCGTCGGAGGCATTCTCTTATCCATCTGCACCGCCTATGCGGCCATTTCGTTCAACAACATCATGGACACGCTGCAGCTGGTCTTCTCGTTCGTGAATGCGCCGCTCTTCGCCACCTTCCTGCTGGGCATGTTCTGGAAGCGAGCCACCGGCAACGGCGCCTTTGTCGGACTTATCTCCGGCACGCTGACCGCCGTCCTGCATCACGGACTGACCCTGCCCATCGAGGCCCGGCCTGGCATCCATGGTGGCTGGATCGCCGTCCTGCATCACTATCCCAGCGACATGGCGCAAAACTTCTGGACCGCCATCTTTGCCTTCTCCGCCAACTTCCTCATCACCATTGCCGTCAGTCTTACCGGGCCGCCCAAGCCGGAGTCTGAGCTGGTCGGGCTGGTGCATTCGCTGACTCCCAAGCCGGCAACCGGGCATCTCATCTGGTGGAAGCGACCCGAAGCGCTGGCCGTCTTCCTGATCCTGCTGGCCGTCACGTTGAACATCATCTTCTGGTAGAGCGCTATGCTTGAGAACGAGGACATACGATGAATCTTGATTTGCGATTGCCCATGGGCGGCATGTTCACGCTTGTCGGCCTGATCCTCACCGTGAAGGGCGTAACGAGCTGGGGTAGCGATATCTACGACCGCGCACTCGGCGTGAACCTGAATTTCTACTGGGGACTGGTGCTGCTCGTGTTTGGCCTGGTCATGTTCTTCTTCGGCAGGCGGGGGCAGAAACGCGCTTTGCTGGCGCCTCCGGAAGAGATCCCCGAGGGCGAAGTCCGGCGCGGCCACGGTCACTAAGACTCGTTCCCTCGCTCGGCCTTGCCCGTTCCCATTTGTTGATCGGCATACTGTTCCGGTCAGCCGGGCACGGACGCCATGGGGCCTCTGGTTGTACTATCTCCACATTGAATGAATTCCGGTGGCCCTGGTTTCCTGCGAGGAAGACGGGGCTTTGATTTTTAGGCTTTCACTACCCGCATTGGGAGGGAAACGATGGAAGTCGAGTTCACTGCCAGGCAAGTCAAGATTTCCAAGGTTTTGAAGACAGACGCCGCCGATGGCATCGAACGGATCGCCCTGGTCCTGGGAAAAATCACCTCAGCCGCACTCACGTTCCGAGCGGAACGCCATCTGCAGATCGTCGATTTGACGCTCAAGGGGCGCCAGTACAGCATCGTCTCCAGCGGCGAAGCCACCAGCCAGGAGACTGCGCTGCGCAACGCCCTGGCGCATGCCGAGTTGCAAGCGCAACGCCTTCGCGCCAAGGTGCGCACCCAGAAGCGCGTGCCCAAAGTGGCCACTACGGACGAAGCGCGCCCCGCGCGCAAGACCGCTCGTCCCACGGCGGTCGACCTCGAAGCCAAGGCTGAATCCAACGGCCACAAGCCCGCCATCGCTCGCGCACCCGGTAAACAGATGAAGGCGGCGATCACCGTCCATTCCTTTCCCGGCAAACCGGCCGTCGTCGAGCCGCACATCCTGAGCGCCGCGGAAGCGGTCGCCATCCGCCCCATGACCGTGGAAGAAGCCGTCAAGGAAGCCGAATTCCGCGACCGCGACCTGCTCATCTTCCGCAACAAGGCCGGTGAGATGTTCGTTCTGCATCGCCGCCGTGACGGCAAAATGGAGTTGGTCGAAATCCCCTGATCATTGCCGCCAGCGTTGCATTTCGATCAAACCGGTTTACGATGAGGCCATGCCCCGTTCCTCCAAAAAAGCTGCCAGCCGCCCGCCCCTGAAAACGGCGCGCGACAGCACAAAGCGCCCGGAGCCTGTCTCTTCCGCCGGGGCTGGAGATGCGACCACGCATTCCGGCCCCGGGTTCAACGAAGATTTCCGTGTTCATCGCAGCATCCAGGCAAGCAGCAGCAACCAGCAGCCAGGCATGCGCCGCGCAAAATCTCCGGGCGAAAAAGAACTGGTGGTCGTCACCGGCATCTCCGGTGCGGGCAAAGCCTCCGCGCTTAAGGCCTTTGAAGACCTCGGCTACTACGCCGTCGATAACCTCCCTCTTGAGCTCCTGCCCAACTTCGCCGCTCTGATGGAAAGCTCTTCCGAGATGGATCGCGCCGTCGTCGTGATGGACGTTCGCGAAGGGCCTACCCTCGACCGACTGCCGACCGTCCTGCTCGAAGTCAAAAAGAAGCTGCATACCAGCGTCGTCTTCCTCGACGCCAGCGACGCCGTGCTGGTTCGCCGCTTTTCTGAAACCCGCCGCCCGCATCCCTTGAGCGTTTCCGACGTGAACCGCTCCGAGATGGTCTCGCATTCCATCACCTC
>CAILBQ010000479.1 GCA_903832475.1 uncultured Acidobacteriota bacterium
GAGAAGATTTTGATATTGTCAAATTAATGGCAGAAGCTGTCGGCATTTTTTGATGCAATTTGAGGCCACGCTCCAGAGTCGCTGCCGCGTGGGCATAGTCTTTTTCATTGAAGTAGAGCATGCCGAGGTTGTTATATGCGGCGGCGAGATGCGGAGCAAACTTAATCATTGCTTGGTATTTCTCGATCGCCGTGGCATTGTCGTTACGCTGCTGAGCGGCCTTGGCCTGGGCATAAAGTTGCTGTACCTGGGGAGTTACTTCATCATCCGCCGATTGCGCAAGGACCGATGACCAAGGCACAAACAACAATTCGACGGCAAGAAAAGGTAACAGTAAGCGATGCAGCGTGTTCCGTAGAACGACATTCATACAAGGTAATTATAGAAGGTTCAAAGCTTGCTCGCACGCGCGCAGGGATAGCGTCGCCGGCCTGATTATAAGAATTCTGACGTATGTGCGGTAATTTTTTTGAATGGGTATCCCAGCAAAAACCGGGCTGCTCGTTTGAGCAGCCCGGCGGAGTCAAAAAGTTGCATGGTCACAACTGTTCAGCGAGTTGTTGGTCAGTCCTAGAAAGTGACTTCTAGTTTGACCTGGCCCTGACGGTTACTGAGACCCGAACCGGTGGACGTGTCCTGTGTGAATGTGCCGTCGCTCGCGTTATTGTCTGGACCGCCAAACTGCGTGCGGTTGAGTGCGTTGAAGTAGTCGACCTGAAGAACCGCCTGGAATCTTTCTCCGATGTAGAAGTGCTTCCGGGCGTTCAGGCTTTCGTTGTAGAAGGGAGCGTTCCTCATTCCCCCGTAGACCCTGGCCGCGTCGCCGATCACGTACTGGTTTGGCGTTGTGGTGAACGCTGCTGGGTTATACATGGAGGGTCCGGCACCCGTGCCTCCCTGCTTGGTGAAGTAGTCGCGCACCCTGTCATAAGAAGCGGTTTTCAGGCTGACTCCGGGGTTAACGTTAGGCCGATTGAAGCCGTTCGGGAAGGGCGAGCCGTTTTCATAAGGGCCATTTGCCGTACCGGATTCATAGTCGAGAACCCAGCCTACCTGCCAGCCACCAAAGACCTGGCCGGTCACGCTGTGGTTGTTGAAAAACTTCTTTTTCGGTCCAATGGGCAATTCGTACGTTCCGCTGATCTTCAGGGTTTGAGGTTCGTCATTGTTGTCGATCGTATACTCCGGCTTCTGGTTGTATTTGTTAATACCTCCGGAGGTGAAGCTGGAGAAACCGCTGTTTGAGTTGGACATCAGACGCGAGAGGGTGTAGCCGGCCAGGAACGACAGACCATTCGAGAAGCGCTTGTCGAACTCGAGCTGCAGCGACTGGTAGTAGTTGGTGCCCTTGGCTTCAAAGTTGTTGAAGATGTAGTTGTACTGAGGATACGGCACCAGCGATTGAGCTACGGTGGAGGATCCCCCGAAGTCATTGACGAAGGTGGAGTAAGGAGCGGTGAAACCGTCCGCCTCGGCGCAGCCGTTGCCGCCCTGCGCGACAGTTGCGAAGGTATCCGTCAAGACAGAGTTGCCGGGGTGGCCTTGTGCCGTCTGGCAAGCGCTGATGACGCCTCCGTACTGAGCGTCGTACGCGGGATTCATCTGATCGATGCGGTTGTTTTGGCTGGGCAGGTGAATGACACGGTTTCCGACCCATGCGCCGGTGAACAGGATGTTGTAAGGCAGTTCACGCTGCACGTTGATGTTCCACTGCTGGCTATAGGGAGCATAACCGTCATTCCTGCTGAAGGCTTCGATCTGGTTGCCACCACCGAGACCTGTTGAGAAAGGTACCGGGGTGGTTGGAGGAATGAAGTTTGTGTCCCACGATCCGGGCGCTGAGGTGTAGGTGGTTGAACTGGCGCGGTGGTATTGGCCGACCAACAGGTTGCCGTCGTTGACTGCGACCTTGTTGGTGCCGTATTCGTAGGCGCCGCCGTTGAGGAAGGCAATAGCGAAGCCGCCCTGAAGGACCATCTTGTTGCTGACTTTGTAAGCAAGGCCGAACCGTGGTCCGATATGGCCCCAGTGGATGTCAGCGCGATCGTAGCCAGCGCAGCCGGTGCAGTTACCGAATTTGGTAGCAGATCCGGGGATTGGTCCGTTGGGACCAATCGCGGCGGGATCCGTCCCGGGATTGTCCTGGTTGAAGTACACAATCAGGTTGTCTGTTTCGGTGAAGGGCACCTGGATGTCCC
>CAILBQ010000480.1 GCA_903832475.1 uncultured Acidobacteriota bacterium
GCCACCGTGAAGTCGGCCACCATGGGCACACCAACTGGCACCGTCACGTTCAAAGATGGCGCTACTACCCTCTCAACCGTCACGCTCAACTCCAGCGGCGTCGCTGCCTTCAGCATCAGCACCCTCGGTGTCGCCACTCACTCCATCACCGCTGTCTACTCGGGCAGCGCGGACTTCAACGCAAGCACATCCGCAGCCTTGTCGCACATCGTGAGCAAGGATTCCAGCAAAATTTCCCTCACCGCTTCGCTCAACCCTTCCTTGTTCAACCAGTCCGTCACCTTTACCGCCACCGTAAAGTCAGCCACCACCGGAACCCCAACGGGAACGGCAGTCTTCAAGGACGGCGCTACCACGCTGTCGACGGTCACTCTCAACGCATCGGGCGTTGCCACCTTCAGCACGACTTCGCTCATTGTTGGCACTCACTCCATCACGGCTGTCTATTCCGGCAGCACGGACTTCGCAGCCAGCACATCGGCTGTCTTGTCACACATCGTGAACAAGGACGCCAGCACGACCGCCTTGACCGTCTCCCCCAACCCCTCGGAATTCAATCAGTCCGTGACCATAACAGCCACGGTAAAGTCGGGCACCACCGGTGTCCCCACCGGCTCAGTCACTTTCAAAGACGGCGCCACCACGCTTTCCACCGTCACCCTCAACAGCAGTGGCATCGCCGTGCTTGCCAAAGCTTCGTTCACAGCCGGCAACCACACCATCACCGCTGTCTATTCCGGCAATACCGATCTGTTGACCAGCACTTCACCTGCCGTAACGCTCTCCGTCAAAGCTGCGGCGACAACAACCAAGGTCACTTCCTCAGCCAATCCATCGAAGGTAGGCAAGTCCGTCACCTTCACGGCAACCGTGACACCGGCCTTTGGCGGTTCACCCAGCGGCACTGTGACCTTCAAGAATGGAACGGTCACCCTTGGCACGGCGTCCGTGAACTCAACAACCCACACCGCAACCTTTGCCACCACCACCCTTACCCAGGGCACCCATAGCATCACGGCTGTCTACGGCGGCAACACTGACTTTACCGCCAGCACGTCATCGGCCTTGAGCCAGGTCGTGAACCCATAACCAGGCCTGCAAGGAAAACTTCACCAAGGCATCAGATGATTCACTTCTTGGAGCCACGCACGGGCTCCGGAAGAAGGGTGACCATCGTGCAGTGTTTCACCTGCCGAGCATTCCAACTGCAAGCTCGCATGCGAAGGCATCGCACAAGTCCTAATCTTCGTCCCCACCCTCCGGCATCGTCGTAGGCTCTTCGTTCAGGTCGAACTCAGCCACATGCGCATCGCGCAGCTTCCCATTCATCTCGCGGATCGTCGAGTCCTTCAACTTGGTCCAGCGTCGCAGCACGTCGCCAGCCTCTTCCCGCGCATGTTTCGAAGCCTCCAATTGCGCCGCCGTCGGTGCTGCATCCGCCTGGCCAACCTGCGAATAAAGCGCCGCAACTTCTCCGGCGACGCCGTCCAGTCCCGGCTCCTTCTCGCCGCCTCCTGGGGCTTGCGAGCCGGCCAGCAAACCAGCCAGATCCTTATCCAGTTGTTCCAGCGAAGACTTCAAATCACCCGTCGCATTCGCAGACTTCTTCTCAATCTGCTCGCGAATGGAATGCGCTTCGAGCGCCCCCTTACCGCTCTCCGAAACCATTCCCGCCAGCTTACTCTCCTCCGTAAACAGCAAGGCCAGATCGGCAGCCTTCACCATAACCCGAGGATCCATCTTCACCGTCAGCGGCACAGTCATCGACTTGCCATTCGCCGTCAACCGAACCTTGTAATTTCCAGGCAGAGCCAGCGGCCCCTGCGGCAGGCGCGGCGTCCGATGCGGCACGGCCGAAATCGGATACTCGTAGCGAGTCGCCGTGGGCGTCGTGTAATGCAAGTCCCATACCCAGCGATGCTTCCCCGCGTTCCCCGGAAGGCTCTTCGGCATATCGATCCAGTAGAGAGGAATCAGCTGCTTTTGCAGTTGCTCCTCGGTGGCATAAGGCGCATCGGTGCTTTCATACTTGCGCACCAGCTTGCCTTCCGCATCCAGAATCTCCAGCGTCACCGGCCCCTTCACCCCTGGCCCAAGTACATAATCGATCGCCGCACCGTCCGGCGGATTCTCTCCCGCGGGCTCGTCAGCAGGCAGCGGCGTGTCGGTATACGTGCTCCGCCTCACCCGGTACGCCTGTCCCGGCTTGAACAGCCACACCTCTGCATTCGCCTGAACATCCTTGATCTGCCGCAGCGAAGAAATATCGTCCAGAATCCAGAACGACCGCCCGTGCGTGGCTACGATCAAATCGTCGCCCTCGATCGCCAGGTCCCGTATCGACGTATGCGGCAGGTTCAACTGCAGCGACTGCCAGTGATCCCCGTCGTCCAGCGACATCCACACCGCAGTTTCCGTACCCGCAAACAACATCCCTTTGCGAACGGGATCCTCGCGCACCGTGTTCACCGGCGAGTTCTCCGGCAGCCCCGTCACAATCGGCTGCCACGTCGCTCCGCCATCGCGTGTGCGATAAACATACGGATGCAGGTCGTTGATGCGCAGCCGGCTCACAGAAACAAACGCGGTCGCATCATCGAAGTGCGATGCGCTGATCTGCGTCACCTTGCTCCAGGGAATCAGTTCCTTCGGCGTGATGTTCTTCCAGTTCTTCCCCAGATCTTTCGTGACCCACACCAGTCCATCATCAGTTCCTGCCCACAGCGTCTTCTCATCGTGGAACGAAGACGCCAGCGAGTAAATTGCTCCCCGCCGCTTCGCCACATCACTCGCCGCCAACGCATCAAGCGATGCCGGCTGTCCCGAATGTTCCCGGCTCAAATCCGGACTGATAACCTGCCACGTCTTCCCATAATCCCGCGTCGCAAACAGCTTATTCGCAGCATAGAAAAGCAGATGAGGATCCACCGGCGAAAACAGAATCGGCTCCGTCCGTTCCGCCCGGTATTCAGGACTTCGCACTGGAATCGGCGTAACATTCTGCACCTGTCCCGTGATCATGTCGTAGCGCGAAACCTCCGTCCGACCCGCCCCATACACGATCTCCGGATGCAGCGGGTCCGGCGCCGCATACCCATACTCAATGACCCCCGCCGGATGCCACTCCCGATAGGTGATCGATCCATCATTCCCCCGGCTCGAAATGCAAACCGAACCGCTCTCCTGCTGCCCTCCGCACACCTGGTACGGAAAGCTCTTCGTCACGGCCACATGATAGAGCTGCGCCGTTGGCTGGTTGTACCAGGAGCTCCAGCTCTCACCGCGATTCACGCTGACCAGCGCCCCCTGATCGCTCACCAGCAGAATGATCTTTGGATCATCCGGATTGATCCACAAATTCTGATAGTCGTCGCCGCCCGGCGCGCCACGCAGGCTGGTCCACGTCTTGCCCCCATCCATCGATCGCTCTGTCACGATGCTCGCGCTGTACACCACGTCGGGGTTCTTCGGATCCACCTTCGGAATCGGCAAATCCCCGCCGCCAATACGCATCGCCGGCCGCGGATCCGCCGTCACCTTGTACCAGCTCTCTCCCGCATCGTCCGACCGGTAAATCCCCAGCCCATCAGCCGACCCGTACGCGCCCTCTTTCGTCGTCGCCACCGACGCATACAGCCGATTCGGATCGCTCGCCGCAATATCTACCTGGATCTGCGCAAGACCATCCGGCAGCCCCTTCTTCAGCGGCTTCCACGTATCCCCACCATCCGTCGACTTGAACAGCCCACCCCCGGTCCCTTCATATGA
>CAILBQ010000481.1 GCA_903832475.1 uncultured Acidobacteriota bacterium
GGTCATTACCGCCGGATCAAGTCTTTTTGCTGCCGAGATCGCCATGAAGGTGACCGACAAAAACTACCTCGACACCCAAGGCTTCAGCGTTTTTCTCTACGACAGCACGTACCATCCAGTTTTTGTCGACCAGAAGAATACGGCCATGGAGATGATCTTTCATGGACAGCGGATCGCCACTAACGGCGATGTGCGCCTTATGCCGACGCCTGAGCAGTGGGACCTGGTGGCGACCCTCAAAGGGCGCAATGCCGATAAGACGAGCAATACACTGAGCGCCCAACTCGCCTTCCCGACCTTCGATCTCAGCTATACCCTCGAGGTCGCAGCGGAACCCGGGGGTGTGAAGGTCAGCATCAATCTCGACAAACCGCTCCCGGCGAAGCTGGCCGGGCGGGCTGGCTTTAACCTCGAGTTTCTGCCCTCGATTTACATGGGCAAAGCTTATCTGGTGGACGGAAGCAAGGCGGGCATCTTCCCGCGCACTCCAGACGATCCCATGGTCAAAGTGCTGCCTTTGGCGGATGAACCGAAGAAGGCTTACTACCTGGAGGACTGGGACAAGGCCAAGGGATATACGGAGCCGCTACCATTTGCTCAAGGCAAGAGCATTACCCTGGGCGTCGATGACGCGCTGGCACGCATCAACGTCAAGTCGGATACTTCGGAACTCATGCTGTTCGACGGACGCGACCGCGCGCAGAATGGCTGGTTCGTGTTGCGTTCGCTGATCCCTGCGGGCAAGACCAACGGCGCGATTGTCTGGCACATCCGCCCGGACGTGATACCTAACTGGACGCGGCCGCCCATGATCGCGCACAGCCAGGTCGGTTATGCGCCGGGCTTCGCGAAAGAGGCTGTGATCGAGCTAGATCCGAATTTCGACGGCCCGAAGACAGCGAAAGTACTGCGCCTGATGGAGGATGGCTCGTACAAGCAGGCGTTCGAGGGGCCGATTACCCCTTCCGTGCCCTGGCTGCGCTATCTGTACTCAAAGTTTGACTTCACTGCCGTCAAGGATCCGGGCCTGTATGTCATCGAGTATGCGGGTCAACGAACAGCGCCCTTTCCTATCTCCCAAGATGCATACGCCAACGTATGGCAGGACAGCCTGGACCACCACCTCGCGGAGCAGATGGATCACGTTTCGGTGCGCGAGGCTTATCGCATCTGGCACGCCGCTTCCCATCTGGACGACGGCCGCATGGCGCCCGTGGTTGGAGAACAGTTCGACGGCTGGAATCAAGCCACTGCCACCGACGGCAAGTGGAAAGGCGGCGATCACATTCCGGGAATGAATGTTGGCGGCTGGTACGATGCCGGCGACTACGATCTTGAGGAACCGGCGCAATTGAGCGTCATTCAGAGCCTGGCCCTTGCGTATCGCGAATTCAACCTCAAGTACGACGAGCTTACCGTGGATGAGTCGGCGCGTCAGGTTGAGATGCATAGGCCTGATGGCGTGCCAGATACGGTGCAACAGGTCAAGCACGGCGCGATGCTCATTCTGGCGCAGTTTCACAACATCGGTCACGCCATCCGCGGCACGCACGAACCGGATCTGCGCCAATATACACATCTGGGCGATGGAGCGTCGAAAACCGACGGTCGAATTTATGATGCGAAGCTTGGTCCGAATGAAGTGAAAGGCGACTACTCGGGCAAGCCGGACGATCGCTGGATCTTTACCACCAACAATCCGTTTTTTCAATGGAACGCTATCGCCGCGCTGGCTGCCGCATCCGACGTGCTTAAAGGCTACGACGACGCTATGGCGAAGGACTGCCTCCAGACAGCCATCAAGGCATGGAACGACGAGAAGGCTCACCCAACCCAGAATCCAATGGGTGGAGGCTTAGGCGGAGCAGCGCCAGCGGGAGCTCCAGGAGGAGGTGTACTGGCTGCCTCACAGGGTGCCGCTGTTGGCGCTCGCAACGGGAATGGCAGCTCCGCTCATCCGGCTGCTTCCGCGGCGACAAGCGCGCCACCGGCCCCACCGGCGGGCTTCGCCCGCTTTAGCGTCGGGCAAGACTGGGCTGCGGCTCTCGAATTGACTGTTGCGACCCACGGCGCCGAGCCTTACAAGTCACGCTTGAAAGAGTTGTTCCCCGAGATGATTACGCCGCAGATGATGGAGTTTCGAGGATGGACGGCAGTTCGTGCGCTGCCCTACTTGGACGAAGGTGCCAAGGACCAGATGCGGGAAGCGGTTAAGGCATACGTAGCCGGTTTGGACAAGCAGTTGGATGCCACCCCGTTCGGCGTGCCGCCGAGCCTGGGTACCTGGGGCGGATCAGGCGCGGTCGTTGACATGGCGATTCGCATGTACTTCCTGCACAAAGCATTTCCGGATGTAGTCGGCCCGCAATATACCCTCCGCGCCGTCAACTACATACTTGGTACGCACCCGGTGTCCAGTACCTCCTATGTTGCCGGAGTCGGAACGGTATCGAAAACAAAAACCTATAGCAACAATCGCGCCGATAACTCCTATGTTCCGGGAGCCGTGATTCCCGGGTACATCGTCATCAAGCCGGACTTTCCGGAGTGTATCGATGACTTCGGATTTCTCTGGTTCGAAGATGAAGCCGTCGTTGCGGGCTCAGCAAGCTGGGTTGTCGCGGGCAACGCGGCAGATGCGATCGTGAAGGAATTGAAATAAGGGTTTGCGAACTCGCGAGGTTACGGGCTTCCCACGTCAAACCGGCCATTCCCGTCGGACCCAGGTGACCTACGCACGCCTTCGGAACAACCGGCATCTCGGAGGAAACAAGATATTTTGATCCCTGTCCGATCCCCTGTCCCGAAGCGGCGGTGGTCGCGATAGCGCTAATATAATGAAGGTAAAGGCCAATTGGGCGTTCCCGACCCTTCACTTGGTCTGCCTCAGGATGTCCGTATGCATTCAGACCAGCGTTGCCGATCTCTTCCGATTCGATTCGGAAACACGCTATTTGCCGCTCGAAGTTAACTGGTACCGATCTATCGTCGGGCTGCTCTGAACCATGCAGACTCCCTATAGTCTTCGGAATCGTGCCGCTACATATTTGCGAGCGAAACTGGTTCTGCATTCCCAATCTTCAAGCCTGAAGCTGCGAAGTTTGCCTGAGCGCACAGGCACTGAATCTACTGTGAACGGAATGGAGCTTGGGCATACTCCACCATTCAGCGAATCGACCGAGGAGAATGGACTGATGCTTCAAGATCCCCAGAATCCTGGCGCACTGCCGGGATCAGGCAACATGACCAGCCAGAATACGAACGGGTCTGTCGCCCTGCGAATGAAGAA
>CAILBQ010000482.1 GCA_903832475.1 uncultured Acidobacteriota bacterium
CCTCTTCGAATCGATGACGCGGAACCTGCTTCGCGTCGTGGATCAGTTTCCCTTTGTGTATGCGGTGGGTGTCCTGTTCGTTTTCTTCACCCGGCAGCATCAGCGGCTGGGGGACATGGCCGCGGGCACCCTGGTGGTGCATGAGCGCGATCGGTTGACAGTCTCCGCTTCTGAATCGAGCGGACGCACCTTCACAGCGGGCATGTTTGAGACTTCAGTGACTCCGGAGCGTCCGGTCCCACGATTCGAAGTGGATTCGACCGGTCTGCAGCGGTTAGGGCCGGAAGATCTGGAGGTGCTGGAAGGCTTTTTGGCGCGCCGGCTGGACTTTAGCCTCGAGACGCGGGCGGGCCTTGCGGAGCGGATAGCCCGGGCGATCCGGGTGAAATCTGGCCTGGAGATTCCTCCGGGGATCAGCGCGGACACCTTTCTCGAGGAAATTGCTCGCTGTCTCCGTGATCAGTCGCGTCTTGGGTGAGAGCGGGTTGGGCCGAGAGAGGCGCTCATAGCGTCTGTAATCGCTTTCACTTTCACTTAGCGGGGGAATTCTGTTTGCCTTGGGTGCCGAAAGGCGAAATTTCCAGCGCAAATTGATTCCCAGAATGGGCCGCTCCCGCTGAAAGGAATTGCACGCGCTGGGGAGGAAACGGTTACATCGGTGCGGGAAATATCAGGAAGAGCCCTTTTGCGGCGTTGCCTTGACAACCCATCTCAAAACGGCATTTAATGCGTAGCGACATACAGCAGACCAACTCAGGCACTTCTGGTTAATCGTTTGACTAGATCGCGTCTTAGCGAAGGCGGCTTTATGTTCGCTACACAATTTGAGGGATGGAAAGCTCCACTTGCCGAAAGGCATCGTGGATGGCAGAAATCGGAAGCTTATTTGCGCAGGATCGCTGATTTTCAGCACAAGCGGGGTGCCGGACTGAGCAACACCCACCAAATAGGGCTTGACAATTCACCCGCTGTTCGCCTTGAATGCTGTGGGCGCAGTGTGTGTATTTTTGTACCGCGCCTAGTAAATCGCTTCACCTTGCAGGACGTGTCAGGAAACGGGTAGCCGGTTGGGCCTGGGTCGTTACAAGAACGCAGGCGCTGAAGGCTAAGGGTAGACGGCTCAAATGGTTGAGCCAGAAACAGACACAGAACAACGCAGTTTCCAGAAAGAGCGCTACGAAAAGGCTCCAGCAACGACCGAATGAACGGGCAGGGCTCACTTCTTACGGCTTCATACAGAAATACGGTCGAAGCGCACAAGGAAACACGAAAAGTATCAGAACCAATTTGAAAAGGAAGGTCACATGAGACTCGCGAGATTCAGATTTCTCATCGTGCCGCTATTTTTGGTATTTGCATGCGTCGCAGCAATAGCGCAGCAGAATTCCGAAATCGTAGGCACAATCACAGACCAGACCGGAGCTGCTGTGCCAGGCGCAACCCTGACGCTGACACAGACAGAAACCGGTACCGTCAAGAATGGCGTTTCCAATTCCACCGGCGGATTTGTATTTGCCGGATTGAATGTTGGAACCTACACCCTGAAAGTCACAGCTAAGGGCTTTGAATCAGCAACCACGTCAAACCTGGTCCTGAACGTTTCCCAGACCCTGGCCGCCGATACCAAGTTAACCGTTGGTGCGGAAACACAGGAAGTCTCTGTGACCGCCGATGCCCTGCAGGTACAGGCTGAGTCGAACACGGTCAGCACCCTGATCAGTGGCGAACAGGTCACCGAAATCGCGACGGAAAACCGGAACTTCTCAGCCTTGGCGACTCTTGGCCTGGGTGTCAGCTCCAACCTTCCTGACAGCAACACGCCGACCTCGGTCGCATCGAGCGCAAGCTTCAGTGTCAACGGTCTTCGTCAGAGCCACAACATCTGGCTGATTGACGGCGGCGAAGCGGATGACCGCGGTGGCGCCGGCGGCATGGACGTTATGCCTTCGATGGACGCCATCGCGCAGTTCGAAGTGCTGGCCAGCAACTATCCTCCAGATTACGGCATCTCGTCGGGCGCGACCATGAGCCTTGCGCTCAAGAGCGGCACGCAAAAGTTTCACGGCGAGCTTTTCGAATTCAACCGCAACGACGCATTTGACGCCAACAACTTCTTCAACAAGTACAACGGCGCCAATTCCCCCGTGCCAAAGCTGCGTCAGAACATCTTTGGCGGCAACCTCGGCGGTCCGCTGTTCATTCCTCACGTCTTCAATACCTCCAAACAGAAGACATTCTTCTTCTACAATCAGGAATTTCGCCGCATTATCCAGGGCAGCCAGCCGAACGTGCAAAATACGATTCCAGATGCTGACCGCCCAGTTGCGGGGACTGACCTGCATTACGTTGCACCGAGCTATGCCACGGGAGCCACGGTCTATGTCCCAGATAGCCACGGCAGCGTGACCGACCCAGCCTACGTCGCTCTCTTAACCTCACTCAACCTGGTTCCAAACCAGCCGTTCCCCAACCAGGTCATCCCGCACCAACTGTTCGATGCCAACGCCGTTACCTACCTGGGATTGGGAATTATCCCCAAGTCCAGCCAGACCGGCAAAGACATCTCGGTCAGCTCTCTTGCCAACCCCATCACCGTGAGCGAAGAGATTGTCCGCGTGGATCACAACATCAACAGCAAGTGGCAGATTCTGGGTCACTACATTCATGACAGCGTGAGCCAGGGCTACCCCGATGCCGACCTCGGTTGGAACTGGGAAACCTACAACACCATCAGCAGCACGCTGAGCAATCCGGCCAACAGCGCGGCCATCAAGATGAGCGGCACGATTTCGCCGAACCTCCTGCTGGAAGCCTCGTTCAACTACGACGGCAACATCATCAACATCGTGAATTCCTCAGCGGCCAGCAAACCGTCGGGCTGGACCGCCACCCAGTTGTTCAACAACGGCAGCCCAAACCTGCCTGGCGTGAACGTAAATGGAACTACCAGCGCGTCTGAGCAGACGGGCTACGGTACGTGGCACAACGCTGCTGAAGACTACGAGCCAAAGGTTGACCTGTCCTATACCCGTGGCAAGCACGCCATGAAGTTTGGGTTCAGCTACAACCGCTACACCAAGAATCAGCAGCTTCAGGCTGATCCTGGCGGCGACTACGGCTTCTCGCAAAATCAGACCAACCACAAGTGCTTCGTCGGCGACACGGACACCAACTGCAGCGCGAAAAACGATGCCAATGGCGACACCGTTCAGGGCGACGGCTGGGCAAGCTTGATCCTCGGCCTGGCGGGCAGCTACTCGCAAGCTGAGCATCTACCCATCCGTCACTATGTCAACCAAACCACTTCCGCGTACCTGAACGATAACTGGAAGGTTTCGCCGCGACTCAGCCTGCAACTTGGTCTGCGTTACGATGCCCTGCCGCACGCCTGGGAGCGCAACAATGCCCTGGCAAACTTCGATCCTGCGTCTTACATCGACGTACCCGGCTCGTACAACTCGGATGGAAGCATCAACACTGGTAACAACCAGGCTTTTTGGAACCCGGATGGCTCCATTAATCCTGCTGCTCCAGGCGTCTCTATTCCCGTGGGGCTAACCCTGCCCTTCTACATGAACGGCATGCAGATCCCCGGTCAAGCCGGCTACCCGCACGGCTTGGTCACCAACGACTACAACACCACTCAGCCTCGCATCGGTTTTTCGTATGATGTGACCGGAGCAGGCAAAACTGTTCTTCGCGGTGGTTTCGGCACCTTCTACGAGCGTCTCCAGGGCAACGACATTTACGGCGTCGCCAACGGGAACACTCCGTACCAGTACACCCCGAACCTCAGCAACGTTTATTTCTCCAACCCCTTCTGCAGCTTCTCCACTCCGGCTTCAGATTGCTTGAGCAGCACCACGCTGCCCATCCTGCCTGCCGGTCTGACCAGCATTGCAAAAACCTACAAGGCTCCCGGCGTGGCGCAATATAGCCTCGGCGTGCAGCATGAGCTCGCTCCTTCCGTGATCCTCGTTGTGCAGTACGTGGGCAACGTGGCGTGGCATCAGAACATTGATCGGCCCATCAACAACTATCCGCTGAACACGCCCTACAACCTCCGGAAAGAGTCCGCCCAAGGCGGATTGCCCGGCACACTGTATGGTAACTCGAACGCCCTCCGCACCTACCAGGGTTACGGTGGTATCACGCAGGAAGAAAACACCACGAATGGAACCTATAACGGCTTCCAGACGGGTCTCCGCCTGCAAAATAAGTGGGGCCTCAGCGGCGAGCTCGATTATACGTACTCTCACGAAATCGATCTCACCAGCGGCGACCTTGCTACCATCAGCAATCCCTACAACCTGAAGTATGACAAAGCGGGCGGCAGCTACGATCGTCGTCAGATTCTGCAGGCGAACTACATCTATCGGCTGCCAATCTTCAACAAAACCACTGGCTTCCTCCACTCCACTTTGGGCGGATGGGAACTGGCTGGCACGTTCATCGACGAAACCGGCGTACCTGTCGCGGCAGGCATGACCAACTACACCGATACGATCGGCCTTGGCGGCGGATATTCCAATCGGCCCGACGTCATCGCGAAACCTCATTATTCCCACAAGGGAGTGGTGCAGGTTCCGACAACCAACAAGGGTGCGGAGTATCTTGCAATACCTACGCCTGGATATGCCGGCGGCGCCAACCTGGGCTTCGGCAACTCCAAGCGCGACACATTTGTCGGACCTGGCCGTGTAGACTTCACGACCTCGCTCTACAAGTCGTTTGCGATCGCAGAACGGGCTCACATCGACTTGCGCATTGAGTCGTACAACACCTTCAACCACACTCAGTTCAGCAACCTGGACGCCACCTTGAACGATGGTAACTTCGGCCAAAGCACCGGCACGTGGGATCCTCGCGTTCTGCAGCTTGGCGGCAAGTTCGTGTTCTAACCCAACTCTCAACCAAGGCGCCGCGGGAGTCTCTCCCGCGGCGCCTTTTTCTTGCCCGTCAAGTTAAGCCGACCGCTGGCCACAACTAGGCTGCGTGGTTATCCTAAGTTCGGAAGCTCATGGGAGTCGCTAGTGACGTCTTGGCACATGACCAGGTTTTTGGGTCTGATTCTCACGGCAGTTGTCGGTTCAGCCCAGTCGCAGACCATCGTCCCGAAAAGTGCGCCCACGGTCGATCCCGCAGCGCAGCGCGCTATGGAACTCGAAAAACAAAACAAGTTTCCCGAAGCGGAAGAGTCCTGGAAGATCGTCGTCAAGTCCCAGCCTCGTAACGCCCTTGCGTTTGCTCACCTGGGACTTCTCGAAGCCCACCAGGAGCACTACGCGGAAGCCATCGGCTACTATCGCAAAGCCAAGGCAATCAATCCGCAAATCCCGCAGCTTAATCTGAACCTGGGCCTCGCTCTCTTCAAATCGGGCAGCTTTCGCGAATCGGCGACCGTATTTCTCGCCGAGCTCAAGAAGCAAAACAGCGAAGCCGAGCATCAACGGCTCACCATCCTTGTCGCCATGTCCTACTACGGCGCGCACGACTACGCCAAGGCCGTCCCCTATCTCAAAGAGGCTGCCGCCGCAGACAAGTCCAATCTCCCGCTCCGCCTGGCCCTGGCCCATTGCTACCTGTGGACCAAGCAGATGGATGCCACCA
>CAILBQ010000483.1 GCA_903832475.1 uncultured Acidobacteriota bacterium
ATTGTTGAGATACAGGAATGGCCACGTACCGAAGTAGTCGAAGATGTTTCTCGCCATGGCAATGACGGCGAAAATGACGAGGAACCAGACATCCCGCCAGGGGGCGCTGCTCGTGAGTTGCTTCAACGGGGGGAAGGACCAGAGACAAATCTCGATCAGCAGTGCAGTTCCGCCGTTCACCAACAGCCAGTTCAAGGCCATGGTGAGGGCGTGGGACCGCTTCTGGCTGGCGAAAGCTTCTTCTTCGGATCCGAGTCCTTGCTGTATCTGGACAATGGTGACCCAACTATGAACGAAGGCTAGCGAAGTGCCGAATTCAAGGAGAATCAGGTAGAAAAGGGCAAAGCGGTAGATGCCGTAGCGTATGAGCTGCTCGCGTCCAGCGGAGAGAGCGAGAAGCACGAAGGGCATCATCATGAACATGACGCAGAGGAAGTGCAGGGCGAAAGAAGTGGGGCGCCACTTCTCGGGCAAATGGTCTCCACTGTGATCCGCGGTGCTGGCAGGCGGCAGGGTGTCAGTTGGATCGAAACCGTAGCGTAGATCGAGAAGCTTGTCTTCCTGGAAATAGAAGACTGATGCTGTGGTGAAGAAGATCAGCAGCAAGACGATCTGAATACCCGATGTGGAGGAAGGCAATCCGCATTGCTGCAGAAACAGCGTCTGGTAGATGTCTTTGAGCAATTCGCCGAGCGAGACGGAAAGAACGATGGCATAGACGCGCTTGAGGTGGTCGAGGCTTCTTTGCCGGTATTTGAAGATGGATTCCCTGGGTTTGGACATAAGGCCCCTTTTCAGAGTGAGCCCGGATCAGGGGGTGCGCAAGGGCTCACTGTATCCATAGGCGGGAAGGATCGGGAAAGTTGCTCAGAATCGGAGCGAGGGTCCTGTAACTGGCAGTTATTTGGTGAAGAATCGTGGCTGGTTCTGAGCGGTCCAGCGATTGTAGTGGGCGGCGAAGGTGGCGCGGGTCTGGATGGAGGGGTGATCGTAGGTCCAGAATTCAAGGAGCGGATTGGGGTTGGGGTCTTCAAGGTAGGCTTCGCCGAGGTCGTTGAAGGCGGCGACGGCGGTTTGCTGCGGGTTGGGGACGATGCCGTGGATGGCTTCCTGGCCGTAGACATCGGCCTCATGTTCGAAGTGACGGCTGATGGTGTTGGGAACAGGCTCGGTCACGAACTGCAGGATGGTGAAGGCCAGCAGGAACACTACCAAGCCGGGAAGAGTTGCTGTTGCGGGCAAGTTGGAGGAGTTCCGGGTATTCCAGGAAGATCCCCAGCGGTGATTCAGGCGATTGGTGAGCCACGAAACGAGGTAGAAAAAAGGAAAGAGCAGGATTGAGCCCAGGGCCAGGCCTTTGGGAACGTGGTTGAGCACGTAGTGGCCAGATTCGTGGGCGAAGATGAAGAGGATTTCATCCTGGGGCATGCGGTCAGCGGTGGTGTCCCACACGACGATGCGTTTGGAGGCGCCGATGCCGCTGACGTAAGCATTGAGGCCGTTGCTTTTTTCGCTGGCTTTCATGAGGAACATGCGGTCAGGCGGGATTGCCGTGCCGGTGCGGGAAACCACGCGTTGCAGCTGCACGACGAGCGCGGGGTGGGACTGGGTGAGCGGCTCGAACGTATTGAAGAGAGGTTCGACGAGGGCGGGGAGGAGGAAGACGCCGAGGATCATGAGCGGAATGGAGAAGACAGCGGCCCACAACCAATAAAGGCGTCGTGACCAGGACCAGCGCATGAGGCCGTAGAGCAGGGTGAGGAGCGGGGCTTCCAGCAGGACGATGAGGATCAGGGCTTTGCCCTGGTCGAGGAGCCAGGAGGGCCAGTTCTGGACGCTGATGCCGTAGTGAAGCGATGCGGAGTGGGCAATAGCGTTGACTGGGAGCTGAGCGATGAGGAAGACAATTATCGCGACCGATGCGGAGAAAAGCAGGGCCCGAAGAATGGGCCGCGAGTTGATTCGTTCTGCGCATATCGCGAGTTTGCGGACGGTGCCGGTCGTGAGCAGCAGAAGAAGAATGGCGATCGCCCAGAACTGAGAGCCGAATTCAATGCCGGTGCTGATGCGATCGAGGGCCTGCGCCTGGGCGAGTTTTTCCGGGGGAAGACAGTAGGCTTTGCCGTCGGTGCAGGGTGGCCGGGAGGCGGAAGCGCGGGCTACGGAGGGCTGCGGCGCCTGTGCGGGCGCGGCCACTGAAAAGACGAAAGCGGAAGTGATGCAGAGGATGGCGCACGTCGCGATATTGGCGACGGTACGGAGCTGAAATGGCGGGGTGAGGTTGCCAATTCTCAAGGTCGATCTCCCGCGCTGTCGCGCTTTCTGCGACAATAACCGAAAGAAACGGTTTTCGCTCGCCTTTCTCCTCAAACCATGACATTGACTTTTCTGGCTCGCCCACGACGGTTTCATTCAGGCGGCTTCGGAATCCGATGCATTTCGGCTTCCTGCGCCCTGCTTTTCGCTGCGCCTCTTGCTTTAGCTGCCAAGCCGGATACGGCAACGACTTCTTCCGGATCGCTTCCCCCGCTGCTGAACATCATGACGACGGAGCTGACGCGGGCCATGGGTTCGCTGGGCAAAGCTGGAGGGGACAAGGCTGCCAGTGAAAAGCAGGTGCCGCCGTATTTTCTAAGCTATTCGGTGAGCGATGCCGAGGGTATCTCGATTCGCGCGCAGTACGGGGCGCTGGTCGATTCGGGGAGCAGTCATCAGCGGGTGGTGGATGTGCAGGTGCGGGTGGGCGATCCAAAGCTCGACAACACGCATGGGACGCATCGATCTGCTGCGGTGAACACGCTGCAGTTGCCACTGAGCGACGATCGCGAAGCGTTGTCGCGATCGCTGTGGCTGGCGACGAACAGCGGCTACGGGACGGCGCTCGATAACTTTCTGCGCGTGAAGACGGAAGCCGAGGTTCGCGCCAAGGAAGAGGATGCATCGGGAGATTTTTCGACGGAGGCACCGCAGGTTGCGGTGGACAAGCCGGCTGCGTCTCCGGTGGTGGACAAGGCTGCGTGGGAAGGCCGGGTTCGCGATCTGTCGAAGGTGTTTCGCGAGTATCCCGATGTCTATCAGAACCTGGTGATGCTGACGGCACAGAGCGAAACAGATTACTACGCGTCTTCGGAAGGCTCGCGGATAGCGACACCGCATCGGTCGGCACGGCTGGTGGTGTTTGCGGTAAGCCGCGCGGAAGACGGCATGGATTTATTCCGGGCGCAGACGTTTGAGGCGGAGACGGTCGCTGGGCTGCCGAAGCAGGCGGAGCTCGAGAAGGCCATGCGCGAGTTGGGCACGAGCTTGGAAGCGTTGAGGAAAGCGCCGGTGACGGAGCCCTTCAACGGGCCGGCGATTTTGTCGGGACGCGCGGCGGCGGTTTTCTTTCACGAGGTGCTCGGGCATCGGCTGGAAGGGCAGCGGCAGCGCGGCGATGAAGAAGGGCAGACGTTTACCAAGGAAGTGAACAAACCGGTGTTGCCGAGCTTTCTTTCGGTTTCAGACGATCCGACGCGGACGACGTTCAACGGCAAGTGGTTGAGCGGCACGTATGAATACGACGACGAGGGGCAGAAGGCGAAGAAGGTAGACCTGATTCAGGATGGCGTATTGAAGACTTTCCTGATGTCGCGGCTGCCGATTGCCAGCTTCTCCAATTCGAATGGGCACGGGCGGGCGCAAACGGGTCGGGTTCCGAACGGACGGCAGGGCAATCTGATTGTGACCTCGACCAAGTCAGTGCCGGAGACGGAGCTGCGCAAGATGCTGCTGGACGAAGCGAAGAAGCAGGGCAAGGCGTATGGGCTCTACTTCGAGGACATTTCGTCGGGGTTCGCAGTGACTACGCGCAACTCGCCGCAGGCGTTCCAGGTGATCCCGCTGGTGGTGTATCGCGTCTATGTGGATGGGCGGCCGGATGAGCTGGTGCGCGGGGTGAGCATCGTGGGCACGCCGCTGGCGGCGATGAAGCGCATCCTCGCGACCGGCGACAAGAGCGAAGTCTTCAACGGCGAGTGCGGTGCGGAGTCGGGATCGATCCCGGTGTCCGCGGTTGCGCCGGCCATGTTGCTGACCGAGATTGAGACGCAAAAGCAGCAACAGGGCACCGAGCGGGTTCCCATCCTCTCCAATCCCAGCGCGGTCGCGCAACTCGACGCAGGAAAGGCTCATTGATGCATTCGAATTGCCTTTGTTTTACAGTCTTGGGTTCCTTGGCGATGGCCGCATTGATGCTGCCGGTGGCCGGTGCGGCGCAGGCGACGCGTGCCGATGCAGAGAAGGATCCGGTTCTAAAAGCGATGCTGACGGAGCTCAATCGGAGCCGCGATCAGTTGCAGTTGAAGGGTTTTGAGAAGCCTTTCTTTTTGCAATATCGCATCGAGGACATCGAAGACTTTCAGACCAAGGGTGACTTTGGCGCGAGCGTCGGCGACGAGCATAGGCATCAGCGGCTGGCACGGGTGACGGTGCGGGTGGGCGATTACAAGATCGACAGCTCGACGGCGCGCGGGGATGGATCGGTGCAGTTGGCTTCGCTGGATAATGATCCGCTGGCGCTGCGCGCGGGATTGTGGCAGGCGACCGACCAGGCATACAAGGCGGCGTTGTCGGCGTATGCGCACAAGCAGGCGCAGTTGAAGCAGGTGCAGACACCTCCGCAGGCGGATGATTTTTCGCATGAAGCTCCGGTGATTTCGCTGGAAGAGCCGGTACGTCTGGAGTTGTCGGGCGTGGACTGGGGCAAGCGGGTTTCAGAATCAAGCGGGCTATATCGGACCGATCCTTCGCTGAAAGCCGTAGAGCACGAAGTGCAGTATGCCACGGCGCTGTTTCATGCGCGGTCGGTGAATACCTACCTGGTGAACAGCGAGGGCGCGATCGTACGCAAAGGAACGACTTCGTATGAAGAGTCGTTTGCCGTGGGCACGCAGGCGGCAGACGGCATGCATCTGGATCGTTCGTATGGGTCGAATGGCGTGCTGTTGACCGATCTCGATACGCCGGAAGTCTTTAACAAGCATGCGGTGACGCTGATTGCTTCGCTGGCTGATTTGCTGAAGGCGCCGGTGGTGGAAGAGGAATATCACGGGCCGGTGCTGCTATCGGCGGATGCGGCTTCGGACGCGATGCATGAGCTGGTGGCTTCGGCGGTGACGGCGGTGCGGCCGGATATGGGGACCGAGGCGCGGACCAAGGGCGCGTTTGCTTCGAGCTATCATGCGCGGGTGCTGCCGGAGTTCTTGGATATCACGGACGATCCTTCCCTGAAGACGTTCAAGGGCAAGACGTTGGTGGGTTCGTACAAGGTGGACGATGAGGGCGTCCCGGCGCAGCCAGTCAAGCTGGTGACAGATGGGAAATTGGAAAACTACCTGATCGGGCGCGAGCCGGTGAGGGATTTTCCAAAGTCAAACGGGCATGGGCGCGCGGCTCTGACGGGGCCGGCGCGGCCGGCGATCAGCGTGCTGGATATCACGGCCAAGGAAGGCCTGTCAGACGAAGACTTGAATAAGAAGCTGCTGGCGCTGGCCAAGGATCGCGGGCTGAAGAGCGTGTATTTCGTCGAGACGCTGGGGCCGGAGTTGACGCCGCGGCTGCTGTACCGGTTGGGCCTGGATGGGAAGCGGGAGCTGGTGCGCGGGGCTTCGCTGGACGATCTGGATCAGAGGGCCTTGCGTTCGGGCGTCATCGCAGCGGGCAAGGAGCAGTACATTGCCAACTATGATGGCGCTGTGCCGGAGACGATCCTGGCGCCGGCGATGCTGTTTGACGATGTGACCATACGGCGGGCCAATGAGAAGAACGACAAGCTGCCGTTCTATCCTCCTCCGGCTTGAGGTATCTGGGACAAAGAAGCTCTGTTGTAGGATGATTTCACGGGAATGAAGTCTCCCATAACCGCCGCTCCCGCGGCTGATGACTTCTGCCAATTTCAATTGTGGAGAGGCAGAGCATGAGCTATTTGTGGGTTGCGATCGGCAGTGCGATTGGAGGGTTGATGCGCTATGCGTTGACGCGCTGGACCATTCCAGTCAGCAATGGATTCCCGACCGGCACCATCCTTGTGAACATCCTGGGCTGTTTCATCATTGGCTATTTCGGGACGCTGACGCTGCAGGGCGGGCGGTATGCGGCTTCGGACAACTTGCGGCTGTTTGTCATGGTGGGAGTTTGCGGCGGGTTTACGACGTTTTCTTCTTTCAGCCTGCAGACCTTTGA
>CAILBQ010000484.1 GCA_903832475.1 uncultured Acidobacteriota bacterium
GGCAGGCTCCAGCCCGTGAATGGTGAGTCCATCGGCTTCGGCTCGCAGGTGAAGCAGATCCCAGCGAAATCGCTCGATCTCGACCCGTCCCCCTGTTGCATCTTGAATTCCCGCGATCATGCGCCTGCGCACGGCATTCTCAAAGGCCGCTGAACTCACCAACCAGAAGCAAATCAACACCAACAACACTGAAAACAGGACCGCCAGGCTCGACCCCCAGAACATGCGCCGCAGCCATCGACGCTGAGGCCGTGCAGTCCCCTCGGCATCGGACTTCGGCATCTCGTCCAGCTTGGGAACCTCGGGATCGGTCATTGACCGCCTCCATTTCGCGCCGTGGTGGGACGCAACGATTCGTCAAGAATCTCCACCTGCCCCTGGTCCTGCAAGCTCTTCAGCCAGTCGTTCATCAGAGCATTGACCTGCTGTTGCAGAAGGATCTCCTGAATGCGCGGCGCCACCCGTTCCAGAGGCGGAGCATCTTCTCGCTGTGCAAATCGCGGCACAAGCGCCTGCTGGTAATACTTCTCGATCTCTTCGGGCGAAATACGAATCCCCGACCGGAACCGCCGCTCAATGAAACGAAGCACCGCCATGCGATTCGACCAGCAGATTGCTACTCGATCGGGCGTCAAGTCCAGCGTCGAGAGATACGCCTTCCACCCTGCCGCCGAATTGCAATCCACGTGTTTGCATCCGGGCAAATTCTGACGAAGCTCGGCGAGGCTTTCCTCGAAATCCTTCGGAGCTATCTCCAATCCATGCGGATCTTCTTGCACAATCTGTTGCTCAATCAGGGCACGCGTCGTCAACCGTTGCAGCGATTGCTCCGGCGTCGATTCTCGACCGTCGCCCACAGGCAACAACCGTGCCATGCGCATCTCCAGGTCAAGATCGCTGGCCAGAATCACCTGTTGGTTGACCACAGCGATGACGCGGTCCAACACCGACTCGCCTTCGCTCGCGTCGGTGACTGCCCCTGCTTTCTCATCCTGCTGCCCATATCCGCGGCAGGGATTCATCAACATCAGCAGCACCAGCAGCGTAGGCACATTCGCCATGGCGACCCTGACCATCCTGTCATGCATCGCGCGCCTCAAAAGCTTTGCCCCAGGCTGAAGAAGAAATTGAAATGCGCACCCTCGCCCACATACGGAATCAAGTTCGGGTGCAGCGAGTCGTAGGTCACTGGATAAATCGGCGGATTCAGGTTATAGCTGAAATCCACGCGCACCGGCCCCACCGGCGTGCGATAGCGCAGCCCCAGGCCGAGCGCATGGGAAAAGTAGTTGAACGTGCAAGTCCCCTGGTGTCCCGTCGACGTCACCGGCCCGGTCACCGTCTTGTCCAGGTTGCGGCAGCCATCCCGATCCTGTTGACGAAACCGCAAAAAACTCGACCACGTATCCGAGGCATTGGTGAACACATTGCCCATGTCATGAAACGGCACAAAGCTCAGGCTGTTGCCGACATAGGGCAGTGTCGGAGCCGGCAGCCGCAGCTCCGTCGAGTTCACAAAGACGCCTGCCCCTCCAATGGGAAAGCCCGTTTGCGGATCGCGCGGCCCTGCCGAGTTGATTCCAAATCCACGGTGCGAGTTACCACCGCCCGCGTAGAGCCGCTCCGGCAGGGGAATTAACTCCGCCGAAGGCGGCCCATACGCCCGCTCCTGTCCATAGCGCGTATTGCGCGCCAGCGTGATACGACCGCGATCCATCTGGTAGTAACTCGAATTCGAGACATCCACCTGATTGAAATCCGCCTGTGATCCAAACTTCGAAGAAGACAGGAATTCCTGAAAGCTGGTGTACGTTCCGCGCTTGGCATCGAGCGGCGCATCGCGCGTATCGCGCAACCAGGTAAAGCTTGGCCCACCCACCTGCACCGGCTCTGAAATCAAGGGAATTTCATCCGGCTCTACCTGCACGCTCGAGGCATTCACCTTCACGCGCCGGAAAATGTACTGATAGATAAAAGTCTTGCTGTAACTAGTAGAAAACCATTTTAAGGATTTAATTAGGCTTTAGGGGAGTAAACTAAAATTTAAAATAGAGATAACAGTCAACCTAAATGCATTAAATTTGGAAATACTCAAAATTTCAATTAAACAAAA
>CAILBQ010000485.1 GCA_903832475.1 uncultured Acidobacteriota bacterium
TGAGCTGATGACCATCATGACCAGCGGCATGGCGCATGTGTCGGGCGGGATCATGGCCATGTACATCTCCCAAGGCATCGATGCGTCACACCTTCTGTCCGCGGTGATCATGACGTCGCCAGGCACGATCTTGATGGCCAAGATGCTGGTGCCCGAGACGGAAGTGCCGGCCACCGAAGGCCGCGTGGTCATGCCCAAGAACGAGGAGCACAAGGAAGAGAACCTGGTCGGCGCGATCGCCCGCGGGACGCTCGACGGCGGCAAGCTGGCCTTTAACGTGGGCATCATGCTAATCAGCTTCCTGGCGCTCGTGGCGCTGCTCGATTCGCTGCTGGGGTGGTTCCATGCGGGACATGCCTGGTTTCCCGGAAGTCTGGGGCAAATTCTGGGATTTGTTTTCGCGCCAGTGGCGTGGCTGATCGGAGTTCCATGGCATGATGCGGGAGCGATCGGCAACCTGCTGGGGACGCGCATGGCGCTGAACGAAGTGATTGCCTACATTGCGCTGGGAGCGCAGAAGGCCACGCTGGCGCCGCGGTCTTTTACCATTGCGACGTTTGCGCTGTGCGGCTTTGCCAACCTGGGTTCGGTAGGGATGCAGATTGGCGGCATCGGGGCGCTGGTCCCAGAGCGGCGAAATGACCTGGCCAAGCTGGGCATCCGGGCGATGCTGGCCGGAACGATGGCGAATTTGATCTCGGCGTCGATTGCGGGAATGTTTCTGGGCTGAGCGCCAAGGTGTTCAGTTGTACATAGATACGAGGGCGGCGTTGGGCTATTCTGACAGCGCCTGAATGCATCGAAGCGACGTAGAAGATTTCGGTCCGGAATATTTTCGAATACCAGGAACTCAACCCATGCGATTTACCCATGCAGCTTCACTGTTCGCTCTTTCGTGTACGCCATATCTTGCTTTCACACAGCAGGCAGGGGCCCAGAGCAAGGAATTGAAGCCGGTCGCGGCAGCGCAAGCGCAACAGACGGCGGTGCAGCCGGCTATGGCACCCGCGCCAGTGGCAGCCGCCCCTGCGCCGTCCGAGCTGCTGCAGCAGGCCATGGACACGCTGCAGCAGACGGTCGGCGGATTGAAATTGGAAAAGTGGAAGGGCGGGTCGGTGCGCGCCGAGGCGGCGGCCAACGTGAGCTCCATTCAGAAGGATCTGGACGGGACGCTGCCCGGGTTGTTGAAGGATGCGGATGCGTCGCCGAATTCGCTGAGCAGCTTGCTGCCGGTCTATCGCAATGTGGATGCTCTCTATGACGTGCTGCTGCGGGTGTACGAAGCAGCGCGGGTTTCAGGGCCGGGCGACCAGGTGGCCGCGCTGCAACAGGCGATGGGCAGCCTGGAGAGCGGGCGGCGATCACTGTCGGAGCGCCTGATGGCGACGGCTTCGGCGCAGGAAAAGCAGATTACGCAGCTGCAGACGACGCTGCAGGCGAAATCGGCGCCGCCGGTATGCCCGGTGGTCGCGCCACCGCCTCCGCCCGCTCCTGCGAAAAAGCCGGCGGTTCGGAAGAAGAAGCCAGCAACTCCTGCGACTCCGCAAACGGCGAAACCGGCGGCTAACGGTACGGGCACGACGACCAAGCCTGCAACGCCGCAATAATCAGCGGGAACCGAGCTTGCGGCGGAAGCGGTAATAGAGGGTCAGCACGGCCACCGATCCGCAACTGAGCAGACTGGCCGCCATGCCGAGGATCAGGGCGCGGTCGTGTTCGTAGACGCCATGCACGATGGCCACGATCTGGAGAATGCTGAAGCCTCCGAAGGTGATTAGCGAAATGCCTTCGTCGCTCTTCTTGCGCCAGACGGCGAGCACCTGGGGAACGAAAAGCAGGGCGTTGCAGAACAGGCCCAAGCCAAAGATGACGGCGACGATCTCTCTCATGCGTTGGCCTCGAAGAATGCTATCGCTTTGAGCATACCGAGCGGACCGGAAATGAGAGATGCACTGAAGAAGAAGAGGCCAAAGAATGGGCCCCTCCTTCCTCTCGAGAGCTATTGGGTGGTCAGGAAAACGTCATAAATGGTCCTGTTTACCTGATCGTTATGGATTGGTACCAAGTGTCCCTTGTAGTGGAACTTGTTTCCGTTTGCATCAACGAAGGATGAGTCCTTGTACTTGAGGTCGATTTTCTGGATGCCAATCTCATCCAGCGTATGTAGCTCGGCCGATTGCGAGATGCCGTCGTGGTTGGCGTCGACCCATACGCGCAGACCGGACCATACGCTGTCCTGGGAGTCAATGACGCCGTCGCCATTGCCTCCAAACGGAGCGGTGTCGTACTGCGCCAGCGCCAAAAATCCGTTGCGATTTTGAGAATCCGGTTGGGGGGTTAGGTTACCAAACAGCTCCAAGCCGTTGTCGATAGTGCCGTTACTGTTCCTGTCGAGGGCCAGCCAACCGTTGGTGGAACCGGGAGCCGTCCAGGCGATTCGGACAGGATGACCGTTGTCAAAGAAGTCGAACTCTACTCCATCCTTGGCGGCGGTGAGGCTGAAGCCGCTTCCGTCGGTGTCAATCACGATGGGCGACGAGCAACCGGCCTGGGCACAGGATTCAAGAACCCAAGCGCAAATTGCCTGCACCCACACATACTCTGCGCCCACGTCCGGAGGTTCATAAGGCGCCGGACCTTGAACGCAAGGTGGTGGCGGAACGGGGAGAGTTTGTGCGTTACAAGTAAAGCTACCTGAAAGGGTATGGCTCCATAAAGGAGCAGACGAGAATGTCGCCGAACCTCCCAGTCCATCTGCTGATGCGGAGAGGCTGACAGAAATATTGCACGGCCAAATGATAAGGCAGGATTTGGCCGCGCCTACCGTCTGCCCTCCGCATGTAGCCGGCAACGCGTTCGCTTCGGCGCTCCCTTCTGAATCATCATCATTCGTGGCGTGTATTGTGCCTGAGACCACCTTCCCGTATTCGCCAGTGGTGCCGGTCGTGGAGGACGTGCAGAGGGTTACACAGCCGTAGGGGGTTACGGTGCTGTTCGTGTAGGTGCAGCTGGCGTAGAACGTGCCAGATACGTCGTGCTCATTTATCCCCGCCGTAGCCACATGTTGGGTGGAGTCGTTTGCAAAGCGGGGTATTGAAGGTAAGGAGTAATTGAAGTAATCGCAGTTTGTCTGGCTCAAGCCTGGGACTGTGCTGAGCATAACGAGCGAGACTAAGGCTATTTTGAGACGCATAATGGACTCCTCCTGTGATTTACAGGTTAGCGGTGATGATCTTGCTTAATTATTTGGAGTTAGCGGCTCAAGGACGGGGGCAAGGGCAGCGGTCTGGACAAATCTCGAGCGACAGCATCCCTTGGTAAGTCGCACCGATCACCCTTACAGCAAAGATCTGCGCGTGTTGCGTTGCACTCGCCTCCGGTGTGGGTTTGCACCCATGCGCTGACTACTGGAGTTTCTCGTAACTTGCTTTGCAATAGTGCGTCCGGATAGTACGAAAAATTGAGAACCTTCCATAACGCCGAACCTTCAATCAGCATGTCCGCTGGCACCACTAGTTCCTTGCCATTCGAATCGCGTCCGAACAGGAACATAGCTTTGTAGGGAGCCCCTGTTCTTCCACCCAGCCTGGCGATGACGGTAAATGAGGCAAAGCGATCGTAAGCGACGGCGCCGTCATACCATTGAGAACTGGCCTGTGTAATAGCACCCTGCACGGTGGTTCCTATCACTTGCACGGCAGCATCGTCTGTTACAGTCTGGCTAGTGGTGTCCCACTTGGCCTGAAGCGTTTTCCACCCCGTATTGTTGCCATTATCTGTATAGCTATGAGTCTTGCTCTTGAATCGCAAAACTTCGCCACCTACAGTCGGCAGGGTCACAAAGTCACCCCATTTTCGCTGGGCGATGCTCGCCACCGTACCCATCTGGAAATTGCTCACTTGAAAGGTCGGGACGGCATCGGCAATTTCTTTGTCGAGTGCCCAAGCGTCCACCACCTTTTTTGTCAGTTGGTCTTGACCAGCTTTTGAGACTGGGGCGACGGTGCAGAGGAAACTGATCGCTGCATAGGCGCTGCGAACGACCTCTTCTTCATGGGTGGGGGTTTGGGCA
>CAILBQ010000486.1 GCA_903832475.1 uncultured Acidobacteriota bacterium
GCGGCATGGAGCAGTCCTATCTCAGTTCACAGTCTGATCAAACCAATGGTTTCGTGCGACTCTACGCCGACGCCAAGGTTCCTCTAAAAAATGAGTGGACCTGGAGTACCTGGGCCGCGATCCGTGACCTGGGTTCACCTTCTGCCAACGCCAATCAGAACCTCGTCGCTGCGGTCAACAACCCTGAAGGGACCATTACCTCAACCTCTCTGAGCACTATCGGTTACTCGGTGGACTTTCTAATTGGATTGGCACTGGATCGCAAAGTGAAACACACCACAGGGCAATATAGCTTTGGACCCGTTGTTGCCCTCGGTGCGACCACCCCAATAAGCGCCGCTAGCGCCACGGTGGGGTACAAGGTTCCAGAGTTGGGGACCCAGGAATGCGCCGAACTCCAAAAGCGTTTCGTGGGTGTGAAGGGTTACCCTTCTGAACTTACTTCGGGTACCGGAACGGACGACGCGCCCAAGACTTGCCTCTTCAACACAACGGGAGGGGTGAAAACTGGTGTGACCACCCTCGCATTCTCGGGTTTCAACCGATCAAATTTCCTCGAAAAATGGGAAGCAGGTCTCCGCACAACGTACCGATCACACACCACCAACCTCCAAGAAGCGTGCGACCTGGGGAATCCATGTCAGCGGGGAATCGTCGATTTCACCGTTGGTCAGGACTCAGCGATTGCGGGCGGCTTACTGCGTCATCTGCTGTTCAAGGTAGAGGGCATCCAACCCTTTCCGTACACAGGCGGCTACCTCTACCTCTTTGGTACGGCCGCTCTACGTCTTGAGAAAAATGCTTCCCTGAATCCACTCATCCTTGCCCCAGCCGACCCGGCTGCTTTGCAATCCATTCCTGCCCCAGACGTCTTTGTTGAACCTTTCAAGCAACCGGACAAAGACTTCTACCGAATCGGCATTGCGCTTAGTGTGGATAAGATCTTCACAAAACTGAAGCTCCCCTGAAAACTCAATTTACGTTTCTGACCCTGTCGTTGGCGAACCCTGAGTGACCTGGAATTTAGGGGTTCACTCAACTACAAAATCTTCTTCCCAAACGCCGAACAAGCCAGCTCCACCGCCAGATCCGCCGTCCGGTTATGCTCGTCGATTACCGGATTCACCTCGACAATCTCAAAGCTCAGCAGCCTCCCATGATCCGCCAGGATCTCCATCGCCAAATGCGCCTCGCGATACGTCGCCCCTCCCCGCACCGGCGTCCCCACCCCCGGCGCATCCTCCGGATCGATCCAGTCCATGTCCAGCGATACGTGATACCCCGCTGTCCCCTCACCCGCCACCTGCAGCGCCTCTTCCATCACCGTTCGCATCCCGCGCTCGTCAATATCTCGCATGGTGTACACCGCCGCTACCCCTGCCCGGCGAATATTCTCCCGCTCGGCCGTGTCGATATCCCGCACTCCGATCAGCACCGTGTTCTCCGCGGCAATCTTCGGCGCGTACCCAAAGATCTGGCTCAGCGGCTCCAATCCAGATCCCCCACCCAGCCCCAGCAGCGCCGCCAGCGGCATCCCATGTACAGTCCCCGACGGCGAAGTCTCCGGCGTATTGATGTCCGAATGCGCATCCATCCAGATCACCCCAATTTTTTTCCCTTGCCGCCGGTAAAACTCCGCCACCCCCGAAATCGTCCCCGCCGCCAGCGAATGGTCCCCGCCCAGCACCAGCGGCGACATCCCTTCCTCCAGGCTCTTCACCACCGCTTCCGCCGTCCGCGTGCAGGTCTCCGCAATCTGCTTGAGGAAACGCGCATTCGCCTTCCCCGACTTCTGCGTCTCGGCTATCTCTACCCGGATGTTGCCGCCGTCCGTCACCTGGTGGCCCAGCGCCTCCAGCCGAGCCTCCAACCCCGCCACCCGCACCGCCGACGGGCCCATATCCACCCCACGCCGGCTCGCTCCCAGGTCCAGCGGCACACCCAGAACACAGATCTTCCTGGTCGGCACCGACAGCATCCCACCGCGCGAAAATTCCGAGTGCATCGGCGTCTCCCGCGCCATCGAAGATTGAAAAGAGGATGGTTCAACTGCCTTACTTGTGTTTATCATGCAGACAATAACTCCGATCGGCTTCAGCAACTCCATTGCCCCGGCTCGCACTTCCACGAAGAAATTCGGGTACGGCAATCCGTCGCCGGGAACACGCTTCCGCCATTAATCGCCCATTAAAGCAGATCGATGGCGACATTGGCACCGATACCATCCGGTCTTCAAACACTCCACCGCGGGCTGGCCTGCCAATTTCAAACAAACTGCCTCAATCTGGGTATATCCCGAGGTACACCATGCATGAGAAACTCGCAGTCACCAAGCTAGGAATCGTCTGAAACTCCTGCTTCCCCGCAATGGAGCAAGGGTGCAGCGAACCAATCATCGGAGGACGTCACTTGAACGAAAGGAGGAACCACCCATCCATGCGACACATCGCGTTCCTCCTTGTGTCCGCTTTCTGCCTCCTGCCGCAAATCCACGCTGCAGCACCCGCCCCTCTCATCACTCAAATTTCCCAGATCAAGGCCCTCACCAATACCCAGGCCGCTGCCAAGATCCCCATCCGCATCGAAGCCACCGTCACCTTCGTGCAGCCAGAAGACAATAACCTCTTCCTTCAACAGGCAGACGGCGCCGGCGTCTTCGCCGGGTTCAATAAGGACATCGGTCTCCTGCCCGGCGATTTGGTCATGGTCACCGGTGTCACCTCGCCCAGCTTCCGCCCCGAAATCTCTGCCGCCGACGTGCACTTCCTCGCTCACGGCTCGCTGCCTGTGCCTCGTGTCGCCAACTTCACTGACCTGATCCAGGCCCGGCTCGACAGCACCTACATCACCGTCACGGGCCGCATCCTGTCCGCAGCCATCTCCAATCAAACCGCCTACCCCTGGCTCCGTTTTCACATGAAGGTGCCTCAGGGCCTTATCCAGGGAGAGATCTCGCGCCCCGGCAACCTGCGCCCCGAAGACCTTCTCGACGCCGACGTGCAAATCTCCGGCGTGGCCGGCGGCGCCTTCGACAGCAAGATGCAAATGGCCGGCGTCTGGCTCGATGTCAACAATCCTTCTGAAATCGTCATCCAGCACAAGCCCGCCATCGAACCATGGGCTCTCCCCGCCATTCCCTTTGACGAAGTCATCAATTCCTACCGCGTAGGCAACGACAGCGAACGCGTCCGCCTGATCGGCTCCCTCACTTATTACGAACCGGGAACCCTCGCCGTCATCGAACAAAAGGGCAAGTCCATGCTGGTCGAAACCGGCACCGCTCTCCCCCTCCACCCCGGCATGCAAGCCGAGGTCACCGGTTTCCCCGAAGTCTCCGACGACAACGTCTGGATCAATCACGGCCAGTTGCGGCCCCTCGTCCAGATCGCACCCATCCAGCCCGAGCCCATCAACTGGGCCGACGCTTCAGCAGGAAAATACTCCTACGACTTGGTGTCGATGGAAGGAAAAGTCGTCAAAAAAGTGAGCGATTCCTTGGTCGACAAATTTATCCTCATGTCCGACGACGGCCACCTTTTTTCGGCCACCCTGCGCCACACCTCCTCAGACGCCAAGCTGGACACCACACCCATTCCGACCTTGGAGGAAGGGAGCCGCGTACGCGCCGTCGGCGTCTGTTTCGTGGACGCCGGCAACCACTGGCAAGATCGCCTCTGGTTCGACCTCCGCCTGCGCTCCCTCAATGACATCACCATCCTCGAGAAATCCAGCTGGTGGACCAACCGCCGTCTGGCCTACGCCACCACCCTGCTCAGTATCTTCATCCTCGTCGGCGTCATCTGGGTCGGCCTGCTCGACAAACGCCTCCGCGCCCAAACCGCCATCCTCGCTCGCAAATCCCAGGAAGAAGCCATCCGCGAACGCCACCGCGCCCGCCAGGAACAGCGCCGCAGCCACATCCTCGAACTCATCAGCAGTTCCGAGCCCCTCCCTGAAGTGCTTCGCGAAATCGCCTCCATGGTCTCTTCTCGTCTCTACGGCGTCTCCTGCTGGTTCGAGCTCAGCGCCAGCGCCGGCGGCAACGGCAACACCGAACGCCCCACCGACCCCGCCATCGTTCACCAGGAAATGTTCTCCCCCGACGGCACCTCCATGGGATTCCTCCTCGCCCGCCCCGTCATGCGCGCCTCCGCCGAGTCCGACATCTCCGCCGCCCTGCTCGCCGGAGCCCGCCTCGCCGAGCTCGCCATCGACACCCGCCGCCTCTACTCCGACCTCCGCCACCGCTCCGAACACGACCTGCTCACCGACATCCCCAACCGCTTCAGCATGGAGCGCCGCCTGCAGAACCTCATGATCGAAGCCAACCGCAGCGGCACCGCCTTCGGCCTCATCTATGTCGACCTCGACCACTTCAAACAGGTCAACGACCTCCACGGCCATCGCACCGGCGACCTCTACCTCCAGGAAGTCACCCGCCGCATGAAGCTCCAGCTCCGCGCTGAAGATGTCCTCGCCCGCATCGGCGGCGACGAGTTCATCGCCCTCGTTCCCATCCTCCACAGCCACGAAGACGCCGAAGAAATCGCCCACCGCCTCGAACGCTGCTTCGACGCCCCCTTCAATATCGAAGGCACCATCCTCACCGGCTCAGCCAGCGTCGGACTCGCCGTCTATCCCGACGACGGCCTCAACAAGGAAGAACTCCAACGCTCCGCCGACACCGCCATGTACGCCAACAAAGAAGCCAAACGCCGCAAGCAGATCGCCGCCCACGGCGCCCGCACCATCTCCCGCGAAGACCTGCCCCGCTAAGCATCCCTCCCAAAGTCGAACGACCTCCTTCCCCAAAAAGAGCCGTCAGCCCGACGCACTCCTGGACCTGCTGCGTGCGCAAGGCGAATTCCTGCGCCCTGAAAAACGCAGTAGACGCTCTACCTCCATCGGAGGTAGAGTGTCTACATCATGAGCGAGAAGGACACCTATAAGAACCGAATTGAGCTACTGCAGGGAACACTCGACATGCTGATTCTTCAAACTCTGCAATGGGGACCGCAGCACGGATACGGAATTGTCCAGGCGTTACGTTTGCGATCCGGAGACGTGCTTCAGGTGGAGACCGGATCACTCTATCCGGCTCTCCATCGATTGGAGCGTCAGGGCTGGGTGCAATCCGAGTGGAAGCAGTCAGAGAGCAAGCAAAAAGCCCGATATTACCAAATCACGGCCAAGGGGAAAGAGCAGTTGGCCTCGGATCTGAGCCGATGGGAGCGGATTGTCGAGGCCATCGGATCGGTGATGCACGTCAGCCCTGAGGAGAGTGCGTCATGAAGTGGTTCCTGAGCTTTGGTTTGCAGCGGCGCAAGCGCGAATTGCAGGAAGAGCTTGATGCGCACCTGCAGATGGCGATTGCCGATCGAGTGGCGCGAGGCGAGACGGCAGAGGCGGCGCGACAAGCGGCAGCTCGGGAATTTGGAAATATTCTTCTGGTCCAGGATGTGACGCGCGATATGTGGGGCCAAGCCTGGCTTGAACAACTAGGCCGGGATGTCCGTTACGCAATACGGCAACTGCGCAAGAGCCCCGCCTTTACCATCACCGCTACGGCAATGCTGACTGTGGCGATCTGCGCCAACAGCACCGTATTCAGTTGGATCGACGGCACCATGTTGCGTCCGATTCCTGGCGCGCGAGACACGGGCGATCTTGTCAGCCTGCAACGGGGGGAACGGAACTTCTCGCCGACTCCGCCTTTCTCCTATCTCGACTATCGCGATCTGCGCGAGCAGAACCACACCTTCACGGGAATGCTTGCCTACCATAACGATTGGATCGCGCTGACCGGCGGCGCACAGCCGGATCGTGTCTACATAGCGAATGTGTCGGCGAATTTTTTCGATGTGCTCGGCATCAAGCCGACGCTCGGGCGATTCTTTCTGCCCGACGAGGAGGCCCGTGCCGTACCCAACGTCGTCCTGGGTTACTCGCTCTGGAAGACGCGTTATGGCAAAGACCCGGCGATTGTGGGCAAGTCGATCGAGGTCGCCCGGCATCCGTTGACAGTGATCGGTGTGGCGCCGGAGGGATTTGTCGGAGCAGCGCCCGGGCTGCGTGACGATCTGTGGGTAACGCTCGATCCCCTCGGGACGGATGTGTGGCGGATGACCCATCGCGATTCGGACTGGCTGATCGTGATAGGAAGATTGCGGCACGGCGTGAGCCGTGGCACGGCAGCCCAGGATCTCGATACCCTGATGCATCGCAATGTGGCGGCGTATCCAGACCAGCATCTCGGCGATAACCGGATCACGCTCGATCCCATGTGGCGCTCGCCCTTCGGCGCCAACGGATACATGGCGGCGACGCTGCCCATTCTGCTGGCCTTCGCCGCTGTGGTGCTGTTGCTGACCAGCGCAAATGTGGCGACGCTCACGCTGGTGCGGTTTGTATCCCGGCGGCGCGAGCTTGCCATCCGGCAGTCGCTCGGGGCCAATCGCATGCAACTGGTGCGGCAGATGATGCTGGAGGGCGCTATATGCTCGATCGTCGCAGGAGTCGTGGCCCTTGCATTGACATCGTGGACATCGAAGACATTCGCATGGTTCTTCCCAGCGAACTCCATTCCCCTCGCACTGAACGGGACCATGGACCATAGGGTGGTGATTGGAATTGCGGTGTTTTCGCTATTGGCGGGCATGCTCTGTGGCGCGCTCCCCGCCTGGCGTTCGTCGCATGCGCCGGCCATGGAGGTACTCAAAGCAGAGTCTGCAAGTATCTCCGGCGGCTCACGCAACCGGAAATTGCTCAGCGGGCTGGTAGTGGCGCAAATCGCGCTTACCCTTCCGTTGCTGTTGTGCTCCGGGCTATTCCTGCGAACGCTGCGCAACCTCGCCGCGGCCAACCCCGGCTTTGAGCAAGACCACGTTCTCACGGCGTCGGTTGGGCTGAATATTGCCGGATACAGCAACGATGAGGCAAAACTGATGCGTCGCAAGATACTTGATCGCGTGTCGGCACTTCCCGGCGTGGAGGTTGCGTCCCTTACCGACTGGATTCCGATGACCCTGATTCAAAAGCGAGACGACGCGTATCCAGAAGGCTATGTACCGCATCCTCATGAATCTTTGCTGGTGCAGAATGCCGAGGTGGGACCGCGCTATTTCGAATCCCTTCATATACCCATCTTGGAAGGACGCGAGTTTACGACGAATGACGATGAAAAGGTCCCGAGTGTCATCATCGTGGATCAGACCGCGGCGAGGCGCTTCTGGCCAGGACAGGATCCGCTGGGAAAGAGGCTCAGGGTTTGGGGCAGCCTTTTCACGGTTGTCGGCGTTGTGAGGAATTCAACCCATACTTTCGTGAATGAGTCGCCCGAGCCCATGGTCTATCTGAGTTATCTCCAGCACCCTGGGTACGAGACGATGGTGCAGGTGAAGACCAGGGGAAATCCAGTCGATCTGGCGCCAGCGGTCGAAAGCGCCATCCACGGAATTGATTCACGGCTACCGGTTTTCGATGTGCGTTCTATGCGAGAGAGCACCCAGATGGCGAGCACATTCGCCGTCATCGAGAGCACCCTGGCGGGAATGTTCGCGCTGATTGGGCTGGTTCTTGCCATAACCGGAATCTACGGCGTCGTAGCCTATCGAACCCAATTGCGGACCCACGAGATCGGAATACGAATGGCTCTCGGTGCTTCCCGTGTGGACGTGCTGCGGCTCGTGCTCTCGCAGGGATTGTGGCTCACGGGCATTGGGCTGGCCCTGGGACTGGCGTCCGCGTTGGGACTAACGCGCATCATCGTCCGGCTGTTGTACGGAATCGGAGCCAACGATCCAGTCACTGTCGTTTCCGTCGTCACGCTCCTGGGAGCAATGTCTTTGGCGGCCTGCTACCTTCCGGCACACCGAGCGATGCGCCGAAACCCCGTGACTGCGATTCGCGAACTGTAAGCCGCAGCTCGCACTCGACGCGAATTGGATGGATTCAAGGTAGGCATGACGCTCCACCTGCTTGGCAACAAGGGGTACCGGATTCCACCGGTCATAAACCAACCTCAGCATGCTGGAACTTCGTTGTGCGTTGACGTGAACAGGCCAAAGCTCGTTTCCAGCCCGAGAGCGCCTCGAAACGAGCATTGGCGATAAAGCGCTCATTGATTCCTTGAGGACGGTCGGCGTTCGATAAGGCGACAGACCAGTTCGGATTTCTCAGATCAAAGTCCGGCCACCCCAGTTCCAGGGGCGTCCTGTTCACTTCCATGCCAAGCGAACATCGCCCTTCAAGCTGAACCGCATCAAAGCCTACTGCCGCTGGTAGACCATGACATCAGGCTTATCGCGACCGATATAGTGCAAAGTAATGGTTAAAGTCTTCCGATCGGAGGATAGGCCGACGTTCTCGGTACCCGTCACTTTTTCCTTATATTTGTGGGTAATCAACAGATTTTGTTCGTCCACCCGACGACCCGACAATGCTGCACCTTGCCCGGCGATGGATCCGTCGGCGGAGTAGTCCTTGTCGTCAAACCTCACATTCTGTGTCCGCTGCTGCGAGGGAGTAATGAAGGAGAGGCCGTCGCTTTCATAGGCCTTGACTTCCATCAACAGGGGCGTATTTCTCGTCTCCTTGATGCTTTGCCAATCACCCGCGAAACCCGATCCTTCGCCGATGCGCTGGTAGACATAATCTAGGCTCAACGTCGAACCGTCGGACCCGAACTCGCGATAATAATCCGTGAGCATATTGCCGTCACTGGAAAGCTTCCATGTCGCTCTAAGCATCAACCGCCCGTCTTTTTTGCGCTCAACTATCCACGCATCCGGCGCTGCCTGTTTTGCCGACAGCAGGGTCCCCTCATGGCCCGACTGGAAGGTGCCATCCGCAATGATTGTTTCCGCACCGCCGCCGAAATCAAAGCTGTACTTATTACCGCCCTGGCTCTGAACCTTCATCTCGTCAGGCGTTCCGCTTCTCGATGAATCGAATCTCCATTGGCCGATAAAGGGGCTCTGCGCAGAGCAAGCAATGCTCGTCGCAAGGCAAATCACCGTCAGGATTTCAAGAATTCGTTTCAACACTTGCGTCTCCTTTCGCTCTGTACATTTGCACGCCCATGGCCGTTTTGCGAAATGCGATGCGCAGGTCCACATCTTGCCAGCAAACCGTTGTTTCGCTGTGCAACCTAAGCCTTTTGAATTTGCGCAGCAGAATCGAGAGATTCCCGCGACATTCACCTCGCGCGACCGTTTGTCCAAAAATGGAAACGTCAGCTCAAAATCGAACACCGATCACTGCGAGGCCCTGGCTTCGGGGGTTGACCGGTACGGCCACTCAGGATTTAACAAAGAACCTCCACGACTGTTCAAGCAACACGCTGAAATGTCTCAGCCATGACTTGATACCAGTCCATGACAAGGGACGATTGAGGCCAAACATGTCCCAATTTTCGAGAACAGGGCGAGTCACTCGACCAGGCCCTGGTACCACCGGATTGCGCTTCGCGGTTGGAATGTGGCCAAATCGGAAGTCGCCCTCTTCGTCAGCCAGCAGCGAGGCCGCCTGAGTCGCTCTGCTCCAGCAGTGAGAGAAGAACGCTCAAAGAGCCAGCCACACACTGTGCAACTCGGTCCATTCAGCCAACAAAAACCAAGAGTCAGAAGCTACGGCTTCGCCTTCACCCGCGGCGTCAATGCCGCCGGCAGCGCATCCCCCCAGATGTAATGATCGAACCACCCTTCGTTCTCCTCCATCACCGCCCGCTGCTGCTTCGGCTTGTTGATCGGATGCCCAAACCCGTCATACACCACCATCTTCACCGGCACGCCATGATCTTCCAGCGCCTGCCTTAGCTCATACGCATTGGCAATCGGCACCCGCCGGTCCGCTCCCCCATGCTGAATCAGCGTCGGCGTCTTCGCCTTCGCAATGTAAGTGATCGGCGAAGTCTTCTTATAGATCTCCGCATCCTCCCACGGCGTCGCATGCAGATACTGCGGCGAAAACGGAGTGATGTCCGTGTTCGCGTAGTACGTCATCCAGTCCGAAATGCCCGCGCCCACCGACACCGCCTTGAACCGGTCGCTGAACGTCGTAATAAACGCCGAGATATACACGCCCTCGCTCCACCCCATCGAACCCACGCGATCCTTGTCCACAAATCCCTGTGCGATCAGCGAATCGACACCCGAGATCACATCCGCATAATCCCCCACGCCAAGATTCCTCACGTTCAGCGAGCGAAACTTCTCCCCATACCCCGCTGACCCGCGATAGTTCGGCCGCAGAATCAGCGCGCCCTTGGCCACAAATCGCTCCATCGGGTAATAGCGATCCGCATTGATCATCGGCATATCGATCCCCGTCGGCCCGCCATGAATCACCACCAGCAGCGGGTACTTCTTCGTCGCCACAAAGTCCGCCGGCTTGTACAGCACGCCCTCAATCGTCGTCCCATCCCCCGACTTCCACCGCACCACCTCCCGCTTCGCCGTATCGAACCCCGCCAGCTGCTCCCCGGCATGCGTCAGCTTCACCGGCGCGGCTCCTGCTACTTGGCCCTCATAAATCTCCGCATAAGCATTCGCCCCCGCCCCGCGATACGCCACCCGCTTGAAGTCCTTCGAGAACGTAAACTGCGCCGCAATCTCCGATCCCGGCGTCTCGATCCTTTTCACTGCCTCGCTCTTCGGATCCAGCAGAAACAGCCCGGACTCCGTCTTCTGCAACGCCGAAAAATAAATCCCCTCCGGCGCCCAAATCAGCAGATCCGGATCCTCATCGAAGTTCGCCGTCAACACCCGCGGCGTCCCGCCATTCGCATCCACCACCGCAATCCTACGATCCGCATAGAAATAAAATTTGCTCCCGTTCGAAGTCACAAACGCAATCTGCGACCCATCCGGAGACCAGTGCGGATCGCCATTCGGTCCCGGCGTCTCCACAATCTTCTTCACCGAACTGTCCGCCACCGAGACGGTATAAATGGTCTCCGAAAAATCCGAAATCAAATCCGGATCGCGCTGCGCCCCAAACGCAATCTTGGTCCCATCCGGCGAAAACGCAAATCCATTCACGCTGAACGAATCTCCCTGCGGTCCAGCCAGCGTCAGTCGCTTCGCATCCTCAATCGCCGCCGTATTCCCTGCCGCGTCTGTTTTAGGAAGATCGACCAGCCACAACTGCGTGCTCTCGTAGTCCGCATGAAAGACGTGATACTCCCCAAAGCTCTCCTTGCGATCCTTCATCGCCTTCGACTCCGCCGCCTCCGCCGAAATCGCCAGCCGCTTCGAGTCCGGAGCCCACTCAAAATCATTCACCCCGTTCTCCATCTTCGTCACCTGCTGCGCCTCGCCCCCATCCGCCGGCATCACATACAACTGCGTCTTCCCCTCCTGCGAGTCCCCACCCGCTCCCGACACTTTGATCATGGCCGGCCGGTTCGAAAGAAACCCAATCCACTTCCCATCCGGCGACCACTTCGCATCCCGACTCGACTTGGCCATCGCCGTCAGCCGATGCGTTTCTCCCGTCGCCACATCCGCCACCCACAAGTCGGTCTCAAACGCATTCGCCTCCCAGTCCGTCCGCGTCTGCTCATAGACAACGCGCTTCCCATCCGGCGATATCCGCGGACTCCCCACACTATGCATCTCCAACGACTGATCAATCGTCGGCACCCGCGTCGGCACAGTGGTTTGCGCATACACAGGCAGAACAAGAGTTCCAGCAAGCAGAAAGAGAGTCAGAAATTTCGAAGCATGAGGACGCAAGGCATTCTCCTTGAGAAGGACAGTGAGCGCAGTATATCTCCATCGTCCTGTTAACCCGTTCCCGCCGCCGTTAATGGAATAGCTGGCGCCTACATGCCCACCCCTATCGATCACCAGACTCCTCAAGCGCCCATCCCACCACAGAGCTACACCAATCAGTTTTCATTTCGGCTAGTATGATGCCGAGGGGAAGTCGATGCTTGAGGCGTGGGCTGGAAGACTTAAATTGCAAAGAAACACGGACAGCATTCAGGTCTTGCTTCCGAAGCGATTCAACGGGGACGCCGTACCCGTATTGATCTTTGGGGTTTCTATCTCTGTGATGATCGAATTTATACTGGACTCGTTGATCAGAGGGACGAAATTAGACCTGTGGGGAATTCTCTGGACAGCCCTGTCCATGGCAGCCGGCGTTTTCGCCCTGAACTTTTCGACGCGGACCATCCTTACCCTTACGTCTGACGAGCTGTCACAAACTAAAACCATTTTCGGAATACCGCTCAGGAAACAAACTCGCCGCAACGACCAAATCCACGGCCTCCGCAAGAACGTTCTCATTTCTGAATGGACTGGCAAGGATCTAACAAACAAGACAGTGGTGGAGATAAATCAGAGCGGCTCTTACCGCCCACTCGTCGCAGGGCTTACAGACGCTGAGTCAGACACCCTAATCGCAGGGATGATGGCAGTTTATCCGTTCCCCTATGACACGCCTTAAAGTCCCGCGACTAAGCATGTACTGAGCTTCTCTTCCGCACTCCGCGCAATCACAACCATCGTGCGCGCTCTGGACTACGTAATCGCCGAGGCCGCGCACAATCGCGCCACCGCCGCCGCCAACGACCGCTTCCTGAAAAGCGGCATCGCGATTCACGACGCGTTCGCCAGCCTCACTGAACAGCTTTGTAACAGGGCACGACTTTAGTCGTGCCGCA
>CAILBQ010000487.1 GCA_903832475.1 uncultured Acidobacteriota bacterium
CATGCCGACTCAGCAGGCTTGGGATGCCTATCTCAACGCAACGCTGTCTCAAGTTCGGCATCCGCTGAAAGTGACTTGGGCCGCTATTCCTGAAGAGAAAAAGAGTCACCCATGAAGACAATCCAGTTACCCGATGAAATGCGAAGCATGAGTCTTTCGACCGAGCAATTGCGCCAGTCTTTTCTGCTCGACTCATTGTTTGCCGAGGGCTGCATCGAGCTCGTCTACGTTGACTTGGATCGAACCGTCATCGGCGGAGCGATGCCCCTCGACAAGCCCTTGCTCCTGCCTTGTCCTCACGAACTGCGCGCCCAGGCGTTCCTGGAACGGCGAGAGCTGGGCGCGCTCAACATCGGTGGCAACGGGGCCGTTGAGGTCGACGGCCAACGTTACGATATCGCCAGACTGGACGCCTTGTATGTCGGTCGCGGCGCATCTTCGGTGACGTTTCATAGCGACGATGTCAAATGTCCAGCCTGCTTTTATCTTCTGAGTTATCCCGCCCACGCGGCCTATCCCACTACGCGCATCGTGTTTGAGCACCAGGCGCCGTTGACCCTCGGAGCGCAGCCAACCGCCAACCTGCGGCACATCTCCAAACTTATCCATCTTGAGGGAACACGTAGCTGTCAGCTCGTGATGGGTATAACGCGACTGGAGGAAGGGAGCGTGTGGAATACCATGCCGCCTCACACTCACATGCGCCGGTCTGAGGTCTACCTCTACTTCGACCTCGACCCAGCCGACCGTGTTGTGCATCTCATGGGATCTCCTCAGCAGACTCGACATCTGCTCGTGGCCAACCGTCAGGTGGTCATTTCTCCGGGCTGGTCCATTCACGCCGGGGTGGGCACGCGCAACTACAAGTTCTGCTGGGGTATGGGCGGAGAGAACCAGGTCTACACAGACATGGATCCAGTTGCTGTCACCGACCTCCGTTAAGGCGAGTCCTAGTCCAGCGTGTAATACCAGGCCCAGGCAATCAGCGGCACTTGCAGCACCAGCCGCAGCCACAGCGCCCAAATCGGAATCGCGCGAAACTGCTCGGGATGAAGGCACATATTGAAATGCACCGGCCAGATCGCAATCAACAGCGCAACAAGTCCCCACGCAGCCGCGGCGCGCGTCCTTTCAAAGACAAATCCCTTCGGAATCAACACGCCAATCCCGCCCAGGATCTCCGCCACGCCGCTGATCGCAATCATCGTCGCAGGAAACGGAATATATGGCGGCATGATGGCTGCATAGGTTGCCGGATGCCAGAAGTGGTTGACCCCTGCCACGATGTACAGCCCACCCATAATCAACAGTCCGACGCGATACCCCGCCGAGCGTGGCAGAGAACCGACCCTCGTCGAAGAAATTCCTGATGAATGGCCATCCGTCATATCCGCAAGTCTCTCACGCGCCCCCATTCGTCGGAGCAATTCACCTGTCGGCTCTCTTTTCCCTCAACATGTAAAGTGACTAGATGACACGTTCTGCAGCAGCGCCGTGGAGGAGGGAACTGGCAGCGCTGGTGCGCCTTGCTGTGCCGGTGGTCTTGAGTGAACTTGGCTGGATGGCCCAAAGCGTGGTCGACACCATCATGGTGGGCCGCCTTGGTCCGGCATCCATCGGTGCAGTGGCACTTGGAAACGCGGTCTTCTACACGCCCTC
>CAILBQ010000488.1 GCA_903832475.1 uncultured Acidobacteriota bacterium
GAATGTTTTCTACAACGTGCCGCTGGTGCTCCCCATTGCGAAATGGTTTGGCGCGAAGTTTGTGCGCCAGGATCAGGTCACCATGATCCAGCAGGCCGAGGGTTTGAAACATAACCCAAGCCTGATGCTGATCGACGACGCGGACAAGCCGGCCAAGTGGTATTTCGCGCTGAAGCAGGCGCGGCTCGAGGGCAGCGCAAAACATCCCATGGATGGCCCGGTAGAGCTGCACTGGCGAAGTTAATTGGGCGTACCCGCGGACGCGCTTCGCGCACGTCTTGGCAAACGCAGTCTAGCGCGTGTCGGATTGCGGAGTCGCGTCGATGACGCAGCGGAAACCTACGGCGGCGCTGCGGTCCAGGCTGGGGGCCATGAGCAGGTATTTGCCGTGCTGCGATAGTTCGTAGCCTTGCGGGAAGTACCAGCGCGAGCCTTGCGGCTGATAGTGGCTGCCGCCGCGCAGGATGGCGTAGCGGGTGTGTTCGTCGAGATACTCGTCGGTCCATTGCCAGATGTTGCCGGTGAGGTCCATCACGCCGAAGGAGCTGGCGCCGCGCGGGTGCGCATCGACATCGCTGGGCGGCGCGATGTCGCGGCCACGGTCGGGATTGGGTGTTGAGCCGACGACCACCGGCGGACAATCCGGACAAGAGGCGGGCTGCTCGGTCTTGGTTGCCGAGGTAGAACTGGGCTGAGGTGCTGGGGCAGCGGCGGGCGATGTCGGAGACTGCGTGGTTTTGCTGAACCGGCGCCGTGCGCCTTTCACCGGGGCAGGCGTGGGTGTTGCGACAGGCGCAGGCGCGGGCGTTTCGCCCTGCTGGGCCGCGGCTTGCGCGGGCGGCGGGGTGGCGGGCCCTTCGAAATTGCCCCAGGGAAAGCGGCGATCATCGGTGCCCTGCGCCGCGTATTGCCACTCCCATTCATGCGGCAGCCGTTTGCCGGCCCATTTCGCATAGGCGCGCGCGTCTTCGAGCGAAACCCAGGTCACCGGCTTGTTGGCCCAGCCGTCTGGATAGCTGCCATTCTTCCAGTCGTGCAGGAAGTTATGCGCATCGGCAGGCTGATAGTTTGTGGCGTCCAGAAATCGCTTGAACTCGGCGTTGGTGACGGGGTACTTGTCGATGAAGAAATCATCGATGTGCATGGTGTGTTCGTGATAGCGGCGCGCGGAATTCTCCCACGGATACTGCACGTCGACGCCCTCGTCATCCTGCCCTTCGATCTCGATGCCGTTGAGGCGGAAGGTGAATTCCGCCGCCGGTATATGCACCATGCCTGCGGGCGGTTTGGCGGATGCGGCTACGGGCGTGGTGGCATCGATCTTGACCAGCGACTGCGGCAGCGTGACCCAGTGGCTGGAGAGGGACTCGAGCGGCGTCTGCGCGCGGGTCTTCATTTCCGCGAGCAGTTTCTGCGTTTCAGGCGCTAACTCCGCAGCGGTTTGGGTGGTTTCGAGAACGGCTCCGTAGCCGCGTGTTTCCATGTCAAATGTGAGCCAGGCGAATTTGCCGGAGACGCGAGGCTGTAACTCTAGGCCGTGCCACAGGTCGAAGTAGTGCGCTCCCGGGCGCAGCGGCACGCGCAACTGCTCGCCATCTACGTCGAAGGCGTTGCGATTGACCAGCGTCCACAGGGTCTGGCTTTCTGATGGCCACTTGCTGGCGAAGATGCCGAAGTTTTGCGTGGGCGTGTGCGGCTCCCAGGCGGGCGAGACGAGCATGGGAGCGAAGGCGCGTTCGATGGCGGAGATGCGCCGCAGCGCTTCGGCATCGCGGGGGGTGAGCTGGTTCCAGATGCCCCAGATATTTTCCCAGCTTTCAAAGCCGATGCCGTTGAAGAAGGCGGCCTGCAGATCGTTCAGATGATCGTGCGCCCAGCGGTCAGAGATGTTGACCATGTGACGCGGCTCAAGCCACTTGTAGCGGCTGATCGTGGGCACGAAGGTGTAGTCCCAGTAGCCCCAGGTGAGCAGGTTGTAGTTGATCATTTCATCGGCGGCGAGGCCGACTTCCGGCTCGAGCGCAAGGGGATGGTCGCCCTTGGCGGAGTCTGTCGCCAGCACTTGCGGAATGCCATCGAGCGTGTCGCCATTGACGCCGTCGCCGCCGACCTCGGCCAGCTCTTTGCTCAGGGTGTGCCATAGGTTCGGATCGGTGTGCGTGCCCTGATCCCAGACCATCACCGGGAAGAAGACCTTGACGCCGTGACGATGAAAGTCCGCGACCATGGCCTTGATCGCGGGTACTCCGCCGGGCAGGTCGTTGAATAAGTCGAACTGGTTGCGGCTGTCGATGCCGATGTTGGGATAGGTGTGCCAGATGAGCACGCTGTCGATGCCGCCGTAACGCGCTTCGAGATCGGCGAGATACTTATCGACGGTGTAGCGCTGCGTAGCGGGGTCGTAGAAGTAGCGGTCGTGCACCATCATCTGCGGCTGGGTAAAGCTGGACTGCGTCCACTTCAATGCAGGCAGGTCATAGGCGCTGCCGTCGTAGCCGATCCTCAGCTTGCGCTCGTCGCGCCAGTGGCGCACATCGCTCAGCCATAAGCTCAGTTCCTGCGGCTGGCAGGCGCGCGGCTTGGCTCCATTCCATTCAGGAGCAGCGGCACAGCGCGGGCCGGGGATCTGTTCTCCCTGGGGTCCATACTGAACATCTTGTGCCAGCGAGGAAGTTCCACAAAGCAAAAGGAAGGCAAGGGCAAGACGGTAGGAAGTAGCGCCAATCAAGGAAGACCTCGTTCGAGTGCGCAGCCAGGCCGTTCAGCTGCTGGAGTCGTACCATGAACGAAGCTGAACAGGCGCCTGAGTTTCATGGTTGCCATCAGCATACCGGAAGCCGTGCAGCCAGGTACGACCCCGCTTTTATTTCCTCAATTCGATGGAGACTAACTGACCATCCACCGTCTTGTCGGAGCTGGCCGCGTACTGCACCCGGGCCTTCATGCCATCGATGTCTTTGCAGGGGTTCATCTCCGCCTTGGGCTCGAATCCGAAAGCGGAGAGATCAAGCTTGTAATAGTTGTTGGTATACAGCGCGATTTTCTTCTTGCCCGTCTTGCCGGTGACTTCGACGCTGAGATCCATCACCGCCGGCTCGCTGCAGGTCACCCCGGTGAGAACGCCGAGGACGATATGCTTTGGCCCGGAGGCGGTTTCGACAGGATGCTTTGGAGGCGCTTCGACCTGAACTACGCGGACGCTGCCCGCACTGGTCGTTGATTCGACAGAGACTTGGGCATCGTCCGGTCTGGCAGCTTGCTCTTTCATGCGCTTGAGCGAAGCAATCTGATCCAGTCGCATCTGCAAATCTGCGGACTCGCCTGGAGTCCTGGCCAGAGGGGCCGCGAGCTTCAAGGTCTTTTCGGCGTTTTCATAATCGCCTCGCATCATCAGAAGATTTTCTGCATTGAAGCGATAACTCAGGTTGGTGCGATCCAGTTGCACCGCCTTCAGGTTCAGGCTCTGCGCCTCGTCGAGATTCTTGTGCTGCATTGCGTAGAAGGACGATAACTGGTCGTACGCGGGCGCGAAGGACGCATTGAGCCGGATTGCGGAGCGAAGGCTTGCTTCGATCTTCGCACCCTGGTCGATGCCGCTGGCACGCATGGTCAGGGCGGCGAAGTAGTAATGAGCGAGATAACTCTGCGAATCAAGATTTACCGCCTCTTCATACCATTTCCGGGCGGCTTCCTGGTTGCCATCCACCATCTCCATGTAACCCAGAGTTTCCCGCGCCTGTGCGCTTTTGGGGTCGGCAGCCATAACGCTGGCCAGCAAAGCTCTAGCATCTTTTTTGCGCCCGACGCAGGCCATGACGTCTGCCCGGCGCGCGTCGTACTCAGGCTGCGCTAAAGGATGCACAGAATAGGTGGCCGGATCGATCGGCGCAGCGGCGCTGGACAAGATGAACTGTTTGTATTGCTGCTGGCGGATATAAAGTCCGAGCGCGGTTTGCAGCTGCTTGAGATCGCCGAAGGCTTTTTGGGCCGCCTCTACCGGGTCTTGATGCTGACTCATCAGCACCATGTAGTCGTGCACCTGGCTAGTTCCTTTTTCGCGGTCACGCACCTGCAGA
>CAILBQ010000489.1 GCA_903832475.1 uncultured Acidobacteriota bacterium
CAACCGCGCCGGGATGCCCTATATCAACCAGCGCTGGCTGGGGGGCCTCTTGACCAACTGGGTGACAGTGCAGAAGTCGGTGAAGCGCCTTCAGGAACTGGACGAGATGGCCACCGATGGCCGTTATGAGCTGCTGACGAAGAAGGAAGTCATCAAGCTGGAGCGGGAGCGCAAGCACCTGCAGGCCAACCTGGCCGGCATCAAGAACATGAAGCGGCTGCCGGATGCGCTGTTCATCGTCGATTCGAACAACGAAGCGATTGCCGTGAGCGAGGCCCGCAAGCTGGGCATCCCGGTGGTTGCGGTAGTGGATACGAATTGCGATCCTACGGTTGTTGACTATGTGATTCCGGGCAACGACGATGCGCTGCGCGCGATTCGCCTGTTCACGTCGAAGATCTCGGACTCCGCGGTCGAGGGCGTGAACCTGGTAGGCGACAAGCAGTTTGTCGATGTTCCGGAAGCGGAAGCACCTGCCGAGCTGGTCACGCTGGACACGGCTGCGGACGGGGAAGAAGTGGGCGAAGTTGTTGACCTGGAGGCGGCTCTAGGCGGCGGAATTCGCAAGGCTCCGGGCGTGGTTTCGGCGCTGGATGAAGAGCCTGAGACGGCTGAAACAGCCCTGTAATCCTGAGCGTGCCGAGCACGCAGAGCAAGGAAAGCGTGGCCGCCGAGTAACAAGCGCCACGCTTTTCTTGCGTCAGGAACTTTCTGGATGCGAATGAATCAAAAGATTGAACAACAGGATTGAATAACCCAGGATGGAGTGGAGATGACGACGGTGAGCGAAAAGATTGGTGCGGGTCAGGTGAAGGAATTGCGCGAGAAGTCTGGCGCGCCGATGGGCGATTGTTTGAAGGCTCTGCAGGAAGCCAAGGGCGATATCGAAGCGGCTTTTGTGGTGCTGCGCAAGCGTGGCATGGCTTCGGCGCAGAAGAAGGCAACGCGCAGCACGAACGAAGGCGCGGTGGGCACGTACATTCATGCCGGCGGCAAGATTGGCGTGCTCATCGAAGTCAATTGCGAAAGCGACTTTGTGGCGCGCACCGATGACTTCCAGGGTCTGCTGAAGGATATCGCGATGCACATTGCGGCCAGCGATCCTCGCTACGTGCGGCCAGAAGATGTGACGACCGAAGATCTCGATCGCGAGAAGGAGATCTACAAGGCGCAGGCGATTGCCAGCGGCAAGCCGGAAGCGATTGCGGAGAAGATGGTGGTTGGCAAGATGGCGAAGTTCTACGAGGAAGTCTGCCTGCTGGAACAGCCCTTCATCAAGGAGCAGTCGATCTCGATCAAGGAACTGATCGCGCAGAAGGTTGGCAAGCTGGGTGAGAACATCACCGTGCGGAGGTTTGCGCGGTTCAAGGTCGGTGATCCGAACTGGACGGTGGCGACGACAAAGCTGGTGGAAGGCACGTCGGCGGAGTAAGGCTGTTCGCAAATAACCAACGAGGGCCCGGAGCTAATGCTTCGGGCCTTTTGCTTTTCATCGTTGCCAGGGTGGAGGGTTCTCGCTGGCTATCGCGGCGATGTTCGGGCAAGAAGCAGATTCCCCTAAGGGGAATGACAGAAAGAAAAGCAAGGGCACCGACAGGAGCTGGAGCCTGGGCAAGAAGCAGATTCCCCTGAGTGGAATGACAGAAAGAAAGGCAAGGGCAACGAC
>CAILBQ010000490.1 GCA_903832475.1 uncultured Acidobacteriota bacterium
GTCTCCGGGATAGGTGAAATCCACCTGGTAGTTATCCCAGCAATCGCCAGCATGCGTCAGAATATTGCGTCCGCCCGTCGCCGTCGCCTTCAGCGGATGCGAACCCAGAATCCAGTTGCAGAGATCGATAATGTGAATGTTTTGCTCAACGAGAATGTCCCCCGACAGCGCCCGATCCCAAAGCCAGTTGCGCAGCCAGTACTCATCCTTCGACATCGATGTGGCATTGCCCTTCTCCAGCGACGCAGGCGCGTTATAGAACCCCATCACCAGCGCCGTCTTGCCCAGCGCTCCGCCGCGAATCTTCTCCGCAATCGCCGCAATCGGCGGCGCATTCCTGCACTGGAACCCAACATCCACGCTCTGCGTCGCCTTCACCTTCTTGGCCACTTCCAGAGCCCGTTTCGTCTGCGCGATGTCGATCCCCACCGGCTTCTCGCAATACACATGCTTGCCCGATGCCACCGCCGCTTCCAGATGATGTACATGGAAAAACGGTGGCGTCGAGATCTGCACCATGTCCACGTCCTTCGACGCAAACAACTGCTCATACGCGTGCGGGCCGCGAAACGTCATCTTGTCGTCGATGGCCGCCTTGCCCAGCTTCCCATTCACTTCATCGAAGTGCTTCTTGCCCGCGGCAAGCTGGTCCGCAAACATATCCCCCAGCGCCACCACCTGCGCCGAAGTATTCTCCGCAAACGAAGTCGCCACCGAAGTCCCGCGGTTCCCGCACCCCAGCAGTCCCATCCGCACCGCCGAATTCGCCTGGTACCCAAACGCCGTCTCCGGCTTCACAATCAGTAACCCCGAAGCCACCGCCGCACTCTGCACAAAATTCCGTCGATCCATCAATCTCCTCATTCTTTCCTGAACCAAAAAGAGAACTGTCGTCCTGAGCGAGCACAGCGAGTCGAAGGACCTGCGTTTGCTCTTGCTCTTGCTTTTCTTGCTGTCATTCCCCTCAGGGGAATCTGCTTCCCCCAAACACTCCGTCATCCTGAGCGAGCGCAGCAAGTCGAAGGACCTGCGTTTGCTCTTGCTTTTTTTGCTGTCATTCCCCTCAGGGGAATCTGCTTCTCCCAACACCCCTTCATCCTGCGCGAGCGCAGCGAGTCGAAGGACCTACTCTTGCCTTTCAACTCATTCCGCTCGCGACCATCGGGAGCACCACGCGAAGCCTCTGCCCACACGGCAGGTGCTCAACCCAGCACATCTTTCAAAATGTTCTCCAGATACACCTTCTCCGCCCGCACATCGTCAATCTGCTGCGGCCCGGAAGTCTCCCGCTCAATCGTCACCGCCCCCGCATACCCAAGCTTGTGCAGCTTGGTAAACACTTCCTTGAAATCCACCAGTCCCTTGCCAATCAGCACTTCCTCGCCCAGCTCACTCGGATTGGTCGGCCACTTCCCATCCTTGGCATGCACACTGCGCACATGCGGCCCCAGAATATCCACCGCATCCACCGGATTCGCCTTCCCATACAGAATCAAATTCGCCGTATCGAGGCCGACGGCCAAATTCGGCATAGCCACATCGCGAATCATCCGCGACATCGTCGTCGGCGTCTCCTGCCCCGTCTCCATCAGGAAGTACTGCCCGTTCCCCTGGCAATGCTTGGCTGCCGTCATGATAGCCTCGACTGCCCCTGGATACAGAGCATCCGCCGGATCCTCCGGAATAAACCCGCAATGCGTCTGCACCTGGCTGATTCCCAGCTGATGCGCAAAATCAGAAACCTGCTTCAACGCATCGATACGCGCCGCCCGCGTCTTCGGCGGCACCAGCCCGATCGTCGAAGGCCCCTGCAAAAAATTCCAGACCAGTGGCTCCGGCCTCACCACTTCAACGGTAGTCACAGTGATTGCATACTTTGCCATCAGCTCGCGATACTGCGCCACCACCGACGGCGTAAACCCACCAATGTACCCATCCAGTGAAAGAAAACAATTGCTGAATCCGAGCTCGTTCAGCACCTTGAACTTCTCTTCCGGCGCACCAAACGGCACGATCAGCAGTCCCAGCTCCATCGGCTTCAACCCCGTCGGCTTGTCCATCAAGCTCTGCGCTGCAATTGCTTTGCCCGGCTCCATCACCGCAAAAGCCGCAGCCGCCGCGGCAGCCCCCAGAAACTTTCTCCGATCCAATGACTTCATCCCCAACCCTCTTTCATATTCTGCGAACACTTTACTCAGTCCCCTCGCGCGCGCCCTTCCACAAGTCAATCGAACTGTCCTGCGCAAACTTGTCGATCTCACTCAACTCATCCGCCGAAAACTCCAGCTTCTTCACCGCATCCAGCGAATCATCCAGCTGCTCCACATTGCGCGCCCCAATCAGCGCCGACGTGACTCGCTTATCCCGCAGCACCCACGCAATCGCCATCTGCGCCAATGTCTGCCCGCGACCCTGCGCAATCTCATTCAACGCCTTCACCCGCCCGATGTTGTCCTCACTCAAAAAGTGCTTCAGCAGCGAAGACCCCTCCGCCGTAGCCCGCGAGCCCTCCGGCACTCCGTTCAAATACTTCTTCGTCAACAACCCCTGCGCCAGCGGAGAAAACGCGATGCATCCCACCCCAAGCTCATCGAGCGTCGCCAGCAGCCCGTCCTCGATCCAACGGTTCAGCATCGAGTACGACGGCTGATGAATCAGCAGCGGCACGCCCATGCTCTTCAAGATCGCCGCCGCTTCCTTCGTTCGCTCGGGACTGTACGAAGAAATCCCCACATACAGCGCCTTGCCCACCCGCACCGCATGAGCCAGCGCTCCCATCGTCTCTTCCAGCGGGACATCCATCGAAGGCCGATGCGAATAGAAAATATCCACGTACTCTAGGCCCATCCGCTGCAAACTCTCGTCCAGCGATGCCAGCAAATACTTGCGCGACCCGCCCACCCCATAAGGCCCCGGCCACATATCCCACCCGGCCTTCGAAGAAATCACCAGCTCATTGCGCAGCCCGCGAAAATCCTTGCGCAAGATCGTTCCAAAGTTCTCCTCCGCCGACCCATACGGAGGCCCGTAGTTATTGGCCAGATCGAAGTGCGTCACTCCACGGTCAAACGCCCGCCGGCACATCGCCCGCCCCGTCTCAAAGACATCCGCCCCGCCAAAGTTCTGCCACAACCCCAGCGAAACCGGCGGCAGCACCAGCCCCGACCTCCCACACCGCCGAAATCCCGCCCCCTCATACCGCTTCGCATCCGGTACATACGTCATGCGTACTCTCTCCCAAGATGTAGTTCGGACATCAAAACCTGACTTGATACACAACACGGCAAGGATCGTTTTGTGGAAGGGCACGACTTCAGTCGTGCCAATAAGCCACTTTCTCTATTGGGGCTTTAGCCCCTGCCAGGTTTCAAAGCGAGTCTACACTCCGACCCCTGTAGGCTTTCCATCAAGCCCCCTACGACAACGCACCCTGCTCCTCAAGCTGCAGCATCACGTCCTCCCACTCCTCCGTCAGCGAACTCAACTGCGCCCTCAACTGCTCCAGCAGCGCCGACTGCCTCTGCGTCTCCTCCACCGAAACATAATTCCCCAGCTGATCCTCAGTATGCGCAATGGCCGCCTCAACCCGCGGCACTTCCTCTTCCAGAAACGCGCACCGATCCTCCATCTGCTTCAGCTTGATCGGATTTAGCTTCCTGACCCTGTCCTTCGCCGCGACCTCGCCCAAACCCTCAACCACTCCATGCCCATTTGCAGCCGCCTTCGCCGCCTCGCTCACCACCGCGACCGTCTTCACCATGGCATCGCTCTTCGCAACCCCCGCGGCGGCTTCCTCCAGATCCCGCGTGTACTCGGCAAAATTCCCGTGATACACCGCCACCGCCCCATCCTTCACCTCGAGCACCTTGGTCGCCAGCCGATCCAGAAAATACCGATCGTGCGAAACAAAAATGACCGTCCCCGAAAACGACTCAATGGCCTCCAGTAGCACATCCTTGGCCCGCATATCCAAATGATTCGTCGGCTCATCCAGCAGCAAAAAGTTCGAAGGCGACACCAGTATCCGCGCCAACGCAAACCGGTTTCGCTCCCCGCCCGACAACACCCCCAGCGGCTTGAACACATCATTCCCCGAAAACAGAAAACACCCCAGCAGCGACCGCAGCTCCACCTCCGGCACCTTGATCGCCGCACGGCTGATGTCGTCCAGCATGCGCGCCTCGGGATTCAGCACCTTGTACTGGTCCTGCGCAAAATATTCAGGAATGACGTTGTGTCCCAGCTGTACTTTCCCGGATGTCGGCCCCTCGACGCCTGTCAGCAGCCGGATCAGCGTCGATTTGCCCGCCCCGTTTTGCCCCACCAGCGCCACCCGATCCCCGCGCTCAATCGTGAACCCAACCGGCGTCCTGCCTCCATTGCCCAGCACTTCCTTCTCGCCATAGTTCTTCACCAGGCCCTCAACCGTCACCACCGTCTTCCCCGAAGGCGGCGGCTGCGGAAAGCTGAAATGAATCACCGGCTCTTCTTCCGGAATCTCGATCCGCTCGATCTTTTCCAGTTCCTTGATCCGCGACTGCACGTGCTTGGCCTTGGTCGCCTGCGCCCGGAACCGCGTGATGAACGCCTCCAGGTGCTCGATCTGCTCCCGCTGGTTCTTGTACGCGGCGATCAACTGCGCCTTGCGGTCTTCCTTCTGCTTCAGGTACTTCGTGTAATTCCCGGCATAAATCTGCAAGCGCTTGTTCCAGATCTCGACCGTCCGATCGACCGTCACGTCCAAAAAGTACCGGTCATGCGAAATCAAAATGTACCCAAACGGATACCCGCGCAGGTACGTTTCCAGCCAGTTGCGCGTTTCCAGGTCAAGATGATTCGTTGGCTCGTCCAGCAGCAGCAGATTCGGTCTCGCCAGCAGCAGTTTCGCGAGCGCAATCCGCATCTGCCACCCACCCGAGAACTCCTCCGTCCTCCGCGCCCAATCCGTCTTGCTGAAACCTAAGCCGGTGAGCACCGCTCCCACCTGCGCATCCAGCGCATACCCGTCCAGCGCATGAAACCGCGCCTGCACCATCGAATACCGCTCCGAAACCGCCACGTACTCGCGGCTCTCATGATCGAGGCCCGCCATCTTCCCGGCCAGTTCCTCGATCTCGCCTTCCATTGCCCGCAACTCGTCAAAGACACTCAGGCACTCGTCAAACACCGACCGCCCGCTCAGCCGCAACCCCTCCTGCGGCAGGTACCCAATCGACATCCCGCGCGTCATCTGCATCGCGCCGTAGTCCAGCGTCTCCAGCCCCGCCAGCACCTTCATCACCGTCGACTTGCCGGTGCCATTCGCTCCCACCAGCGCCGTCTTTTCCTGCGACGTGATCAGCCAGTTGGCTTCCTGGAACAACACCCGCGGCCCAAACCGCTTCCCCGCATTTTGTAAAGAAAGCATGCCCTCTCAGGGTACCCCCTCCGGCCACCTTCCGCACTCCCCGCGCCCTCCCGCCACCCCCTGCCCCCGAACGTGGGATACTGTCGCCATCCCCCACAGGAGAAAATGCCGCAATGGGTTCTTTCGGCCATCTGCTCTATCCCTGGGGGTTTCTCTTCCAGGGGCTGGCCATCGTGCACTTCATTCGCCGTCGCCCCGACACGTTTTGGATCTGGGTCATCCTCTTCCTCGGCCCCATCGGCGCCATCATCTACCTCGTCGCCGAAGCCCTCCCCGACATCGGTCTCCTCGGCAACACCGTCAAAGGATTCTCCCGCCGCTCCCGCATCAACGCCCTCAAAATCGCCATCCACGACAATCCCTCCGTCGGCAACTACGAAGAGCTCGGCGACCTCTACATGGACGACGGCAAAATCCCGCAGGCCCGCGCCTCCTACCAAAACGCCATCCAGGCCGGAGCCACCGCCATCGATCCCTTCTACCATCGCGGCGTGTGCAGCGTGCTGCTCGGAGACGCCGCAGCCGCTCTCCCCGACCTCGAGCTCACCGTCTCAAAGTATCCGAACCACGACTTCTACCGAGCCGCCGGCCTCCTCGCCCAGGCCTGCGCGCAAACCGGCCAGTCCGCCCGAGCCGACGCTCTCTTTCGCGAAGCGACCGACCGCTCAACCTCCTCCGAAACCTACCTCAACTATGCCGAATTCCTTGCGCACCAAGGCCGCACCGCCGAGGCCCGCGCCTGGATCCAAAGAGTCCTCGACAAACGCCCCGGCATGCCCGGCTACCTCCGCCGTCGCGAACGCCCCCGCTTCCGCCGCGCTAAAAAGCTCCTCAAATCCCTACCCACTTCCGCCTGAATCAATCGACCCGCCAATCCTTACAGCCATCGCGGTCGGCCACTGCCCAGCTCATCCACGCGGCGTCGCTTGCAAAGAAAAACTCGCGCGAATGGCAAGCGATACCCATCCCGCCACGTCCATACATGCAAGCATTCCGAAATTCGCCAGCTTTTTAGGAACCGCCGCACTCCACCACGCGTACCGTGTCTTGTTCCAAGAAGGGGAATGGGGTCTGAATTGACAGCTTTGCCTTGCAGGAAATCCCTCCACACGTTCGCTCTCGTCAGCCTCGTCGCCGCCTTCGTCTGCGCAGGCCCCTTCCTGGCTCCCACACTCCGCGCCCAGGCGCCCACTGCTCCCCCCGCCCCCGGCAAGACCGGCATCGAGGACACCTGGCAGGGCACCCTTCACGTCGGCAAAGACCTGCGCATCGTCCTCAAAGTCTCCAAGAACGAAAAAGGCGAGCTCAAAGCCGTCAACTACAGCATCGACCAGGGCGGCCAGCCCCTGCCCGTCTCCACCATCACCTTCCAGGGCGGGACCCTCAAGTTCGGCATTGAGATGATCGACGGCACCTACGAAGGCAAGATGTCCGCTGACGGCAAGTCCATCACCGGCCAATGGAAACAAGGCCCCAACCCGCTCCCCCTGGTCTTCGAACGCGCCACGCAGGAAACCGCCTGGGCCATTCCCGAGCCGCCCGCCAAAATCCCGCCCATGGCCGAAGACGCCAACCCCAGCTTTGAAGTCGCCACCATCAAGCCCAGCAAGCCCGATGAACAAGGCAAAGCCTTCCTAGTCCGCGGCCGCAAATTCTCCACCATCAACACCACCCTCGCCGAAATCATCACCTTTGCCTACGACATCCACGCCAAGCAGATCACCGGCGCTCCGGAATGGGTCAACACCGACAAGTTCGACATCGAAGCCCAGCCCGACGTCCCCGGCTCCCCCAACGGCAAGCAGCTCAAAACCATGGTCCAGAAGCTGCTCGCCGACCGCTTCGCCCTCAAGTTCCACAAGGACAAAAAAGAGCTTTCCGCCTACGTCCTCACCGTTGGCAAAGGCGGACCCAAGCTCAAAAAGAGTGAAGGCGACCCCAAAGGCCTTCCCGGCCTCTTCTTCCGCGGCCTCGGCCAGCTCACGGTGCAAAACGCCACCATGGGCGACTTTACCCAGCTCATGCAAGGCGCCGTCATGGACCGCCCCGTCGTCGACCAGACCGCCCTCGAAGGCAAATTCGACTTCAACCTGAAATGGACCCCCGACGAAACCCAATTCGGCGGCATGGGTATCAAGGTTCCCCCACCCACCGACGCCGCCGACGCCCCGCCCCCGCTCTTCACCGCCATTCAGGAACAGCTCGGCCTCAAACTCGAAGCCGGCAAAGCCCCCGTCGAAGTCCTCGTCCTCGACCACGTCGACAAGCCCTCCGAGAACTGATGCGATGCATCGTTTGCGGTCCTCAGCGCACCGGGTAGGCCGGGGATTCATCCCCGGCCAATTGTCAACAAAATCAATACTGGCTTCAGCCCCTGAGGTATGCTTTCCGCCGCTTCCCCGCAATACCCACCCTTTTTGCTTCTCCTTTGCGACTTTTCTCCCGCGAAAACTCGCTCAACTCTTCTGCATCCTGCTCCTGCTAAGCGCAACCGCCCAAGCCACCGAACACCACGGCCAGGTCTTCTTCAACGAAATCCCCATCCCCGGCGCCACGGTCACCCTCACCCAGAACACCAGGCAATTCACCACCATCACCGACCAGCAAGGCGTCTACGAATTCCCCAGCCTCGCCGAGGGCCCCGCCACCATCCACATCGAAATGCGCGGCTTCACCCCCTTCGACGGCGAACTCAAAATCGCCCCCGACGCCCCTCAATCCATCTGGCAGCTGAAACTCCTGACTCTCGAACAAATCCTCACCCAGGCCCGACCGGCCCCATCGACACCCGCCACCCCACCCCTCGAATCCCCCAAACCCGCCAAACCCAAACCCGCCGAAACCGCTCCTGAAACCCCAAAACCCACCGAAGAAGCATCCGACCAGTCCTCCGACGGCCTGCTCATCAACGGCAGCGAAAACAACGCCGACACCTCCAAATTCAATCTCTCCCCCGCCTTCGGCAATCGCCGTCCCGGCGCCAAGGGACTCTACAACGGCAGCATCGGCGTCATCGCCGACCAGTCCTCCCTCGACGCCAAGCCCTACACCCTCACCGGCCTCGAGGTCCCGAAAGCCCAGTACAGCCGCATCACCTCAGTCGTCACCGTAGGCGGACCCATCCGCATCCCCCACCTCCTCTACCACGGCCCCAACTTCTTCCTCGCCTACCAGTGGACCCGCAACCGCGACGCCCAATCCCAGTCCGGCCTCGTCCCCGACGCCCAGGAACGCGCCGGCGACCTGTCTGGTCTCTTGAACGCCTTCGGCCAGCCCGTGTCCATCTTCGACCCCGCCACCGGGCTCCCCTTCACCGGCACGATCCCGGTAAGCCCCCAGGCCCAGGCCCTCCTGAACCTCTACCCGCTGCCCAACCTGGCCGGCAACACCAACTACAACTACCAGGCCCAGCTCCTGGACAACACCCACGTCGACTCCCTCCAGTCGCGCCTCGACAAATCCATCGGCCGCCGCGACCAGCTATACGGCGGATTCGGCTTTCGCAGCTCCCGCGCCGACGCCGCCAACCTCTTCGACTTCCGCGACATCACCAACACCCTCGGCCTCGACACCCACGCCAGCTGGGAACACCACCTCCACCACCAGATCCTGCTCACCACCACCTACCACTTCACCCGCCTCCGCACCGAAGTCCGCCCCAACTTCGACGGCCGCGCCAACATCTCCGCGATCGCAGGCATCACCGGCAACGCCCAGGACAGCCGCGACTGGGGCCCGCCCACCCTGGCCTTCTCCAGCGGCATCGCCCCGCTCACCGACGGCACCAGCACGTTCGACCGCAACCGCACCGACGCCCTAACCGTCATCGCCACCACCACTCACGGCCATCACACCGTCACCCTGGGCACCGACTTCCGCCGCCAGGAATTCAACCAGCTATCGCAGCAGAACCCGCGCGGCGCCTTCACCTTCACCGGCGCCGCCACAGAAAATCCAGCAATCGCCACACCATCCACCGGCCCGTCTTCCGGCTCCGACCTCGCCGACTTCCTCCTCGGCGTGCCCGACACCAGCGCCCTCGCCTACGGCAACGCCGACAAGTACTTCCGCCAATCCGTCTACGACGCCAACGCGATCGACGACTGGCGCATCCTTCCTGAGCTCACCCTCAATGCCGGTATGCGCTGGGATTACGGCGCGCCCCTCACCGAACTCTACGGCCGCCTCGTCAACCTCGACATCACCCAGGACTTCTCCGCCGCCGCCCCCGTCCTCGGTAGTGCCCCTCGCGGCACTCTCACCGGCCAGCACTACCCCACCTCGCTCGTCCGCCCCGACAAGCTCGGCTTCGAGCCCCGCATCGGCATCTCCTGGCGCCCCATCCCGGCCTCTACCCTCGTTGTCCGCGCCGGCTACGGCATCTACGACGACACCTCCGCCTATCTCACCAGCGCCGAACTCATGTCGCAGCAGGCCCCGCTCTCCAAGAGCCTCAGCGTTCAACGCAGCCCCACCTGCCCGCTGACCCTGGCCAACGGCTTCACCGACTGCACAGGCACCACCCCCGACACTTTCGCCATTGACCCCAACCTGCGCGTCGGCTACGCCCAGACCTGGCAGCTCTCCGCCCAGCGCGACCTGCCCCGCGCCTTGGTTATGACCGCCAGCTACCTCGGAACAAAAGGCACCCGCGGCATGCAGGAATTCCTCCCCAACACCTATCCCCTTGGCTCCGCCAGCCCGTGCCCGAATTGCCCCGTCGGATTCACCTACCGCGCCTCCAACGGCAACTCCAGTCGCAACGCCGGCACCGTCCAGCTTCGCCGCCGTTTGCGCAGCGGCTTCACCGCCACGGTCCAATACACATATGCCAAGGCCATCGACGACGACTCCCAGCTCGGCGGCTCGGGCCACACCGCCGCCACCACCGCAACCGCCGAAACCACCCCCGCCGCCCAACCTTCCATCGCCCAGAACTGGCTCGACTTGAGAGCCGAACGCGGCCTCTCCACCTTCGACCAGCGTCACCTCCTCAAAGCCACGTTCCAATACACCACCGGCATGGGCAAGGGTGGCGGAACCCTCTTCGACGGCTGGCGCGGCACCGCCTTCAAGCAGTGGACCCTTCTCACCCAGATCAACGCCGGCAGCGGCCTTCCCGAAACCCCCATCTATCTCGCGGCCGTCCCCGGCACCGGCGTCACCGGCACCATCCGCCCCAACGTCACCGGCGCACCCCTCTACGCCGCCCCCTCCGGCCATTTCCTCAATGTCGCCGCCTACGCAGCTCCTGCCCCCGGCCAGTGGGGCAACGCGCGCCGCGATTCCATCACCGGCCCTAACCAATTCAGCCTTGACAGCTCTCTCGCCCGCACCTTCCGCCTCCGCGAACCCCTCAACCTCGACATTCGCATCGACTCCGCCAACCTACTCAACCACGCCGTCTTCACCTCCTGGAACTCAACCATCAACAGCACCACCTTCGGCCTGCCCGTCTCCGTCAGTCCCATGCGCACCCTCGAAGTCACAGGGAGGCTGCGATTCTGATGAAGCGCCTTCTCCTCACCGCCTCGCTTCTCATCCCCATCAGCCTGCCCGCCCAGCAGGTCGGTTCCAATTCCGCCTCAGGCCAGGAAAAGACCTACACCCTCAACGTCAACAGCCAACTCGTCGTCGAAAACGTCGTCATCAAAGACAAGCAGGGCAACTTCCTCACCGGCCTCAAACCCTCCGACTTCGAAGTTACCGAAGACGGCGCCCCCCAGACCATCCGGCTCTTCGAATACCAGCACCTCTCCGAAGCCACCGACCCCCTCCCGCCCCCCGACCCCAACGACGAAAACATCACCATCTACAAGCGCCTCACCCGCACCCAGTTCGCGGCCGAAGGTTCTTCCACCAATCCCTCAGCAACCTCAGAATCCCGCTACAAAAACCACCGCCTGCTCGCCTTCTACTTCGACATGACCGCGATGAAGCCGGAAGACCAGATACGCGCTCTCGGCGCCGCGCAAAAATTCGTCCGCACCCAGATCACCCCCGCCGATCTCGTCGCCATCCTGCGCTACTCCGGCGGCTCCGTCGACGTCCTCCAGGACTTCACCGCCGATCGCAACCGCCTCCTCAGCATTCTCCAAACCCTGGTCGTCGGCGAGGGCCAGGGCAACGCCGACTCCATCGACGACGCTGCCAGCGCCGACACCGGCGCCGCTTTTGGACAAGACGACAGCGAATTCAATATCTTCAACACCGACCGCCAGCTCTCCGCCCTCCAGACCGCCGCCAAAATGCTCGGCCAGTTGAACGAGAAGAAATCCCTCATCTACTTCGCCAGCGGCCTGCGCCTCAACGGCATCAACAACCAGGCCCAGCTCCACGCCACCATCGACGCTGCCATCCGCGCCGGCGTCTCCTTCTGGGCCGTCGACGCCCGCGGCCTGGTCGCCAGCGCCCCGCTCGGCGACGCATCGCAAGGCTCGCCCGGCAACCAGGGCGTCTACTCAGGCACAGCCGTGCAAGCCGTCACCGACACCTTCACCCAGTCGCAGGACACCATGTACTCCCTCGCCGCCGACACCGGAGGTAAAGCCCTCTTCGACAACAACGACCTCACCCGCGGCATCGTCCAGGCCCAGCACGCCATCTCCGACTACTACGTCCTCGGCTACTACACCACCAATACCGCTCAGAACGGTCGCTTCCGCCGCGTCAAGATCACCCTCAAGAACGGCGACCAGGCCACCCTCGACTACCGCCAGGGCTACTACGCCAATAAGGAATTCAACCGCTTCACCAGCGTCGACAAAGAACGACAGCTCGAAGACGCCCTCATGCTCGGTGACCCCGTCACCGACCTCACCATCGCTATGGAGATCAACTACTTCCAGCTCAACCGCGCCGAGTACTACATCCCCTTCGAAGTCAAAATTCCCGGCCGCGAACTCGCCCTTGCCAAACGCAGCGGCGCCGAGCACACGCTTATTGATTTTGTGTGTGAGGTGAAAGACGACACCGGCGGCATGACCGTCTCCAACGTCCGCGACGACGTCAACATCAAGCTCAGCGACTCCACCGCCGCCGAGCTCGCCTCCCGCCCCATCGAATACGACGGCGGCTTCACCCTCTCCCCCGGCAAATACACCCTCAAGTTCCTCGCCCGCGACGACGAAACCGGCCGCATCGGCACCTACCAGACCACCTTCACCATCCCCAACCTCAACAAGGAAACCAAACACGTCCCCATCAGCTCGGTCGTCCTCAGCACCCAGCGCGTCGACCCCAAAGACGCCCTCTACAGCACCACCCACGGCAAAGATGAAGCCAAAAACGAAGCCGCCAACCCGTTATTTGAAAACGGCAAGAAGCTCATCCCCTCCGTCACCCGCGTCTTCCGCCAGGACCACGACCTCTACATCTACCTGCAAGCCTACGAAGGCGCCCCACCCGCACCATCCACAACCCTCACCAGCGCCACGCCGGCCACGCCGAATCCACCACCCGCGCCCAGGCCGCTAATCGCCTTCGTCACCCTCTACCACGACCACCAAAAGACCTTCGAAACCACCCCCATCGCCGCCACCCCTACCCCCGGCGTCAACCGCCTCGGCCGCACCCCCATCCACTTCGAAATCCCCCTCCACGACCTCCCTTCCGGCGACTACACCTGCGTCGTCAGCATCCTCGACCCCACCAACCAGAAAGTCTCCTTCTGGCAAGCCCCCTTCCTCCTCGTAAAATAAGTCAATGCAAATGTAAAAAATGTTTGACACACGTCTCACTGCCGCGTACGTTTGTTCGTGTCAAAGATTTTTTACTCCACGCCACTACGGAGGAATGACCCATGGCCAGCCTTTCTTATCGCGAAAAGTCCCTCTACGCTTCTCTCGCCGCTGAACTCGTCGTCTACGGCCCCTACTTCTTCCTCTTCCTCCACCAGCGATACTCCGTTAACAAGGTGGCCGGCATGATCATCGGCATCATCGTCCTGCAGGTTATCCTGCAGGCCCTCATCGCCGCCTTCACACGCAATCGCGTCACCGACGAGCGCGATCGCCTTATCCAGCTGCGCGGCTATCGTGCCGGCTACCTTACCATCGCCTCGCTCATGGTTTTTGGCCTGGGCGCATTGTGGTTCCACTCCACCCGCGGTGATTTTCCCATCGAGAACAGAATGCTTGCACTCCATTTCCTCAGCGTCTTCTTCAGCATGCTGGTTATCGCCGACATCGCCAAAACCGCCACCCAGATCGTGTCCTACCGGAGAGTCCTCTGATGCCCTCCATCCGCAACCAGGTCAAGGAACTCCGTGCCCTCCGCCAGATGACTCAGCAGGAGCTTGCCGACCAGGTCGGCGTCACCCGCCAGACCGTCATCGCCATCGAGCAGGACAAGTACTCCCCTTCGCTTGAAACCGCGTTCAAAGTCGCCATCGCCCTCGGCGTCCCCCTCGACCAATGCTTCCAATACGACAGCCAGGGCAAGCGCTAGCCGAGAGCCGCAAGACCTCGCGACGAGCTAACACTAAGCTCGCCCGACACAGAGCACCTGTTCTTGCCTTCCTTTCAGTCATTCCCCTTAGGGGAATCTGCTTTTGACAACTCACTACAATCGCCGAGCGGCCCAAGCGAGTCGAAAGACCCGCAGTTGTCCCTGTTCCGCTTCTCTTTCTGTCATTCCCCTCAGGGGAATCTGCTTCCTGCAATTCTGAAAAGTCCGTGTCACTTCTCGAACTGTCACCGATCTCAAATCGCAGGACTCGAAGCCGCGCCTTCAAGGACAACAAATGCTCTTGACAGATCCATAACCAAATGGCTATGGTTTCGGCATGACGGCCGAAGCCGACAACGTCTTCAAAGCCCTCGCCGACCCCACCCGCCGGGCCATCTTCGAAGGCCTCGCGCGCGACGGCGAGCAGACCGTCCACGCCCTCACCCACCACGCCGGCATCTCCCAGCCCGCCGTCTCCAAGCACCTCGTCATCCTCAAGCGCGCCCACCTCGTCGGCCACCGCCGGCAGGGCCGCGAAACCCACTACCGCGCCCGCCCCCAGGCCCTCGCCCCAATCGCCGACTGGATGAACCTCTACAGCACGTTCTGGCAAAACCGCCTCGATCATCTCGAAGACCTCTTGAAAAGGATGGATCCATGACCGTCTCAACCCACACCGTCACCGTCGAACGCCACCTTCCCTATCCGCAGGAAAAAGTCTGGCGCGCCCTTACCGAAGGCCCCCTCATCGAGCAGTGGCTGATGAAAAACGACTTCCAGCCGGCCGTCGACCACGCCTTCAAATTCACCGCCGACTGGGGTTCTGTCGACTGCCAGGTTCTCACCATCGACCCACCCAAAACTCTCGCCTATTCCTGGTCCGCCTACGGTCTCGACACTGTCGTCACCTTCACCCTCGACCCAACCGCCACAGGCACCCTCCTGCGCATGGAGCAGTCCGGTTTCCGGTCTAATCAAGATGCCGCCTACAACGGCGCGACCTACGGATGGCAGGCCTTCCTCGGCAACCTCGACCGTGTCGTCGCGGAGTTGCCATGAGCCTGAAATCCAAATCCATCACTTACTGGATCACCACCGCGCTCATCGCCTTCTTCATCGGCACCGGCGGTGCTGGCCAGATCTACCAATACGCAGCCAACCCGCACGGCATCGTGCCCCAACTGCTCTACCCTATGTACTTCTTCCTCATCCTTGGCATCTGGAAGGTGCTCGGCGCCCTCACCATCCTGGTGCCGCGCTACCCCCTCCTCAAGGAATGGGCTTACGCCGGCATCTTCTTCGACCTCACCGGCGCAGCCGCCTCCTGCGCCGCGGTCGGCGGATACGGCGCCTACGGCTTCCACATCCTCGCCCCGCTCATCCTCACGGGAGTCACCATAGCCTCCTGGTCCCTCCGCCCACCCAGCCGCACCATCGCAACAAACCGAAGCCTACGGGCCTTGTAACAGGACACGGCTTCAGCCGTACCATACAAATCTCATAGACGAATGGGCTTAGCCCCTAGCAATCTTCGTCCGAAAGGAAACCCGATGAACCGCACCGAACCAGCGACCGCAGCCACCCCTGCCGATCTCATCGACCAGCGCATCCGCGACCTCGCCGACTGGCGCGGCCAAACCCTCGCCCGCCTGCGCGAACTCATCCTCGAAACCAACCCGGAAATCACCGAAGAATGGAAATGGCGCGGCGTCCCCGTCTGGTCCTACCACGGCATCCTCTGCACCGGCGAAACCTACAAGCAGGTCGTCAAACTCACCTTCGCCCTGGGCGCAAAACTCCCCGACCCATCAGGTCTCTTCAACTCCAGCCTGGAAGGCAACACCCGCCGCGCCATCGACATCCACGAAGGCGAAACCATCGACGCCACAGCTTTCAAGACCCTCATCAACGCCGCGATCGCCCTCAACGCCACATCAAAAAAACGCTAGACCCCTCAACACGCTAACTCTCAAAACGCATCAACCTGAGCGAGCGCCGCGAGCCGAAAAACCCTCGTTTGTTCTTCCCCTTTGCCATCCCGAGCAATAAATGCGAAGGGTCCGTATCTACCTTTGCTGTTGCCTTTGCCCAGTACCCTGTTCCCTTTTCTCTGCGCTCTGTTCTATGTTTCCTGTTCGCTGCCTAATGCAAAATAAATCCATGGACTCCACCCGCACCTCCGTCCGAATCGACAAGTGGCTATGGGCCGCCCGCTTCTTCAAAACCCGCGCCCTCGCCCAGAAATCCTGCGAAATGGGCCGCATCGAATCCAACGGCCATCTCGCCAAACCCTCCCGCGACGTCCGCGTCGGCGACAAGCTCAACATTAAGAATGACGCCGGCCTCTTCGATGTCGAGGTCCTCCTGCTCTCCGAAGCCCGCGGCCCCTCCGCCGTCGCCCAGACCCTCTACCGCGAAACCGAAGCCAGCAAGGACGCCCGCCTCAAGCTCGCAGCCGAGCAGAAAGCTCTCCACGATCTCAATGGCCTCCCGGTAGGACGCCCCTCCAAACGCGACCGCCGCGAGATTTCCCGCTTCCGCGGCCGCAGCTAATCTCCGACTCAGCGATTCCAGTCCGCCCGTCACCCTTCCTCTCTGGGTCATCCTGAGCGAGCAAAGCGAGTCGAAGGACCTGCGGTTGCATCTGCTCTCGCACCTGTTTTTGCATTTGCACCTGCTCTTGCCTATGCCCTTGCCCTTGTTTTTCTTTCTGTCATTCCCCTTAGGGGAATCTGCTTCTCGGGAATCAAGGCCAGCCAGCCAGTCGCTCAGCACCCAAAGAATCCGCTTTCCCAAATCGGAACCGCCGCACCAGGAAAGCCCATTCTTCGCTCGCATTTGCCCGCCGACTCGCTACACTAAACGCTGAGGCCGCTCTCTCCAACGCAGGCCTCTCCGGTTCCCGACAGGCAACGAACTCGGCCCTTGAAGCCCTTCGAAATAGCTACAAAGCGTCATCGAGCAGATGGCAAAAAGCCAGCAGACAGAATGCAAAGTGAAGGCAGACAGCATGCACTCTGCATGCAAAATGCACTCTAAACGCAATCACTTCCCGCACCCGGCGTGTATCCTGTCAACGACTTGCAGCGTGCCCTCCGCGCCGCTGCAGGATGGAGAACGCCTTGAGTAAATCGCTTTTTGACCTGTCCGGCAACGTCGCCGTCGTCATCGGCGGCACCACCGGCATTGGCCACTCTCTCTCCCTCGGCCTCGCCGACGCCGGCGCCGACGTCATCGCCTCCTCCCGCCGCTCCGAAGAAGTCGACCGCACCGCCCAGGAACTCGAAGCCAAAGGCCGACGCACCCTGCGCCTCCCCTCCGACGTCAAAGATCGCGCCTCGCTCGTCGCCCTCCGCGACGCCGTTCTAATGGACTTCGGCAAGGTCGACATCCTCATCAACTGCGCCGGCACCACCAAGCGCGGCCCCTCCCTCACCTTTGCCGAAGCCGACTGGGATCACATCCTCGAAACCAACCTCACCGGAACCCTGCGCGGCTGCCAGGTGTTCGGCGAAGCCATGCTGGCCGCTAGATACGGCCGCATCATCAACATCGCTTCGCTCTCCACCTTCGTCGCCCTCAACGAGGTCGCCGCCTACGCCGCCAGCAAGGCCGCCGTCGGCTCGCTCACCAAGTCGCTCGCCGTCGAATGGTCGAAGCACGGAGTCCTGGTTAACGCCATCGCTCCCGGAGTCTTCCGCACCTCGCTCAATTCGCAGCTGCTCGACAGCAC